>CAYXNL010000009.1:20810-51942 GCA_964466455.1 uncultured Thiotrichaceae bacterium | reverse complement strand
TTCGCAATCTGCCAAATTTGGCGTTGTAGTTCGTTGCGCTGTTGGGTACTTGTCACTATTAAACTCCTATTTAAATCTCTTGGGGTTATATTCCCCGCTGCTCTTGCGGCGATGTAAAAACATTACGATTAAAATCTGTGATTTTGGGTAATTCAACTTAATACCCCGTCCGCTTGCGGCGGGGTTGTTTATTCGCCGAGTAATAACCATTCGTCCAGAACAGCCACCAGCGTATCCAGCCCGGTTTTTTTTAGTGCGGAAAAGGTCTGTACGGAAGCGTTGATTTTTTCCTGCCTGAGCTGTTTTTTTACCTGTAACAGGCTCTGTTGCTGCGCGTTGCGTTTGATTTTGTCGGCTTTGGTAAGCAGGATATGGGCGGGTAGCTGGTAATGTGAACACCATTGCAGCATTTGCCAGTCGGAATCATTAAGCGGGTGGCGTATATCCATAATAACCACCAGTCCCTTGAGTGCAACTTGGTCACTGAGGTAATTTGTCATCAGTTGTTGCCACTGGTTCTTTACTGTCAGCGGTACTTTGGCAAAGCCATAACCGGGCAGATCAACCAGTCGGCGTGATTCGTCCAGGCTGAAAAAATTAACCAGGCGGGTTCTGCCGGGTGTTTTGCTGGTTCTGGCCAGACCTTTGTTATCACATAATACATTGATAGCGCTTGATTTTCCGGCATTAGAACGGCCTGAAAAGGCGACTTCCATACCCTGCTGGGGAAACTGTTGCGTTTTGCCTGCGCTCAGCAAAAAGTGAGCTTGTCTGTAATATTGGTTTTTCATGGGTGCTATTATCCGCGAAATGGATGGATTAGTGAATATCAGAAAATGGAGAATGATCAGTGGAGGTAAAAAAAAGAGCTGTACAGTTTTATTTCCGCGTAATTTACGTGGAAGTTGTTTGTCTCTGCCCAGTGGTGTAGAATCCGCGTCAGTTTTTTGCCCGAATTGGGCTCGTCGTCTGGAGTTTAATATTATGAAACAGGTATTATTGTGCGTACTGTTATCCCTTTCCCTGTCAGCAAATGTATTGGCATTGGGAAATGCGGGAGCAGGTAAGACAAAAGCCGCCGTCTGTGGTGGTTGTCATGGTGTCGATGGTAATAGTGCATTACCAACCTATCCGAAACTGGCAGGGCAGAATGAGCGGTATATTGCCCAGCAATTGACTGATTTTAAAACAGGTAAAACCCGTAGTAATGCAATTATGCAGGGCATGGCTACACCGTTATCCAGGCAGGATATCGCTGATATCGGTACTTATTTTCAGTCACAGTCAATCAGTAGCACTGCGCCTTTCGATAAGGAAAAAGCAGCGCAGGGTCGTAATCTGTACAATGGTGGGAATTTGCAGACTGGAGTTCCTGCCTGTAAAGCCTGTCATGGGCCAGCTGGTGCAGGCAATGCCGGCAGTGGTTATCCACAGTTAACTGGTCAGTATGTGCCCTACACGCTGTCTCAGTTAAAAGCGTTCAAAGATGGTAGTCGTAGCAATGACAAAAATCAGGTAATGCGTGTTATTGTGAAGAAACTAACTGCTAAAGATATGGAATCAGTGGCAAATTACATTGCCAGCCTGAAGCAATAAATAGCGCAGCAGCCAGAGAGATTAATTGCGTAGAGCGGATAATTACTCAGGTTCGTGTGAAGGGATGGCCTGCGCCATCCCTTTTTTCTGGTAGTCTGCATGGTTAAAATCCGGGGTCAGAATCATGTCGATACTTGAAGTTAAAGCACTGGAATGTACGCGCGACGATCGCCTGTTATTTCATAATCTTAATTTTTCACTATCCGAGGCCGACATATTACAGATTGAAGGCCCCAATGGTAGCGGCAAGACGAGTTTGTTGCGTATTCTCTGCGGTCTGCGACAGGCAGATGCGGGCGAGGTTTACTGGCGGGGAGACCCTCTGCACAGGGTGCGCGAAGATTATTATGCCAGTATGGTTTATATTGGTCATCTGCCGTGTATAAAGGGTGATCTGACGGTACTGGAAAATATTCGGGCACTGCTGGATACGCGTTCCCAGTCTGCCGATTTCGACACGATTGAACAGGTGCTGACAAAAGTGGGTTTATGGGGGTTTGATGATGTTCCCGGTAAGGCGCTTTCATCGGGGCAGCGTCGTCGTATATTACTGGCGTTTGTTCTGTTGTCACAGGCAGACCTGTGGATCCTGGATGAGCCATTAACCGCGCTTGATGTACAGGGTGTAGACTTAATGGAGTCGATGATTCTTCAGCACCGGGCGAATGGTGGCAGTGTTATTTTTACCACCCACCACGGTATGGCTCTAGATGGTAACTTACGTTCGGTAAAACTGGGTGGGGACAAAAAGGATCAGTCAGCTTCAGTGCATACTGATTGCGGTGAGATATGCTAAAGGCGTTTTATTATTTACTGATGCGCGACCTGCGTCTGGCCTTTCGTTCGCGCCATGAGCTGGCCAACCCGATTATTTTTTTCGTACTGGTGGTCAGCCTGTTTCCACTGGCGGTAACCCCCACACCAGAGGCATTGCAGAAAATGGCGCCCGGTGTGATCTGGGTTTCAGCCTTACTGGCCGTGTTATTATCACTGGATAGACTGTTTAAGCAGGACTATGAAGATGGTTCGCTGGATCAACTGATGTTGAGCCCGAATCCATTGATGATTCTGGTGCTGGCAAAAGTGTGTGCGCACTGGTTATTGACCGGTCTACCACTGGTGCTGATTGCACCACTACTGGGGATGTTTCTGGCTATGCCATCAGCATCTATCCCAACATTAATAGTTAGTTTATTACTGGGTACTCCTGTTTTGAGTCTTGTTGGCGCAATTGGGGTATCTTTAACAGTTGCAGTGAACCGGGGCGGTGTTCTGTTGTCTCTTATTGTCCTGCCGCTGTATATCCCGATACTTATTTTTGGTGCAAGTGCCGTGGATGTGGCGATGGATGGCTTAAGTGTGAAAGGTCAATTACTGTTTCTCGGTGCTGTATTGGCACTTGCCCTGTCACTGGCACCACTGGCAACCGCAGCAGCCCTGCGAATCACGGCGGCTCGTTGACCTATACTAAACAACTGACCCGTAGGGGGTCGGTAAGCCGTTACAGCGTGGAATAATGAAATAATGTTTAAAGCAATCTGGCACTGGATACAACGATTTTCTTCACCAAAATATTTTTATGAAATGTCAGGCAAACTTATTCCGTGGTTTGCCGTGCCCGCCTTTTTGCTGTTTATGGTGGGTTTGTATCAGGGGCTGTATGTAGCACCCCCCGACTATCAGCAGGGAGATAGCTACCGGATTATTTTTATTCATGTCCCGGCTGCATGGATGTCTTTGTTTGTTTATGTGGTGATGGCCGTATCATCGGGCATTGGTCTGATCTGGCAGATACGACTGGCGGACATGGTGGCGGCGGCCAGTGCGCCAATGGGTGCTTCTTTCACCTTTCTGGCGTTGGTAACCGGATCATTATGGGGAAAACCGATGTGGGGGGCTTACTGGGTATGGGATGCCCGTCTTACTTCAGAGTTGATCCTGCTGTTTCTTTATTTTGGCTACATGGCGCTACAGTCGGCGATTGAAGATCAGCGTACAGCAGATAAAGCAAGTGGACTACTGGCAATTGTCGGTGTTGTCAACGTTCCCATTATTCACTATTCGGTGGTCTGGTGGCATACCCTGCATCAGGGAGCGACGATAGCCAAATTTGGCAAACCATCAATGGATATCAGCATGTTGATACCGCTATTGCTGATGGCCGCAGCGTTCCAGTTATTTTATTTTGCGCTGGTGCTGGTGCGAACGCGCAATGAGGCGTTATATCGGGACCGGAACCGGCGTTGGGTAAGGGAGCTGGTTGGTAAGTTGTGATAGAAACGGTGATAACAGAAGGTTAAGGTGAGAGCAGTATGAACTGGACTGAATTTTTTCACATGGGTGGCTATGCTTTTTTTGTATGGAATTCCTATGCGCTGGCGCTGATTGTTATTGTGGGTAACATTATTGAGCCTGTTATCCGGCGGAAAAAAGTGATTGCCAGAGTGAAACGTGCGATCAAACGTGAGGCAATGAATTCGTCACGAACGGGATAATGAAATCAGATCGGCGGCATAAAAGGTTTATAGAGTAAAAAGTATGAAAAAACGAATGACGAAACGTGGCAAAAGAAAACTGTTAGTGGTGCTGGTTTTGCTCGGTGTGACAATTGCCACCGCACTTGGCCTCAGCGCTTTCAAACAGAACCTGCTGTATTTTTACAGCCCAAGTCAGGTGAAATCGGGTGAAGCACCAGCCAATCATTCCTTTCGTATTGGTGGTCTGGTGGTAAAAGGCTCTGTTAAACGTGCGAAAAAAGGACTGGGTGTACAGTTTGCTCTGACCGATAATCGCGCCACCATAATGGTAAAATATACGGGTATTCTGCCGGACCTGTTCAGAGAAGGTCAGGGTATTGTTGCAATGGGAAAAATGCAACCGGATAATATATTTATTGCAAGTCAGGTACTGGCAAAACATGACGCAAACTATATGCCGCCAGCCGTTGCTGAAGAGCTGAAAGCCAGCAAAGAAGCTAAAGCGGAAGCAAAAGTAAAAGCAGAAGCAAAAGCAAAAGAGAGCATAAAAGAGAAAGCAGGGCAGAAATAATTACATGCCCGTATCCAGTTTAATTCTGATCCAATCCTGATTATTGAGAAACAGTTATGATTCCTGAACTTGGTCATTTTGCACTAATTATCGCTCTTGCGGTCGCGATAGTGCAAAGTATCGTCCCACTTGTCGGTGCAGCAAAAAATGATGCCTCCATGATGGCATTGGCTCGCCCGGCAGCCTTCGCCCAGTTTCTATTTGTTGGTTTCGCCTATGTGGTTCTTACCCGTGCTTTTGTCATACATGATTTCTCTGTATTGTACGTAGCGGAACATTCAAATCTGTCGCAGCCACTGCTCTATCGAATTTCGGGGGTATGGGGTTCACATGAAGGCTCGCTATTATTATGGACGCTGATACTTTCCCTGTGGACTGCCGCAGTAGCGGCATACAGCCGGAGCCTGCCACAGGCGCTGGCTTCGCGCGTACTCGCGGTAATGGGTATGACCAGCGTGGGTTTTCTTATATTTATGTTATTTACCTCGAATCCTTTCGAGCGCCTGTTTCCGGTACCGCTTAACGGGAATGAATTAAACCCTCTGTTGCAGGACCCCGGTCTGGCGATGCATCCACCGATGTTATATATGGGGTATGTTGGTTTTTCCGTTGCCTTTGCGTTTGCAGTAGCGGCATTGATTGGCGGTAAACTGGATGCAACCTGGGCACGCTGGTCACGCCCCTGGACAACCATTGCGTGGTGTTTTCTAACCATGGGTATTATGCTCGGAAGTTGGTGGGCCTATAATGAACTGGGCTGGGGCGGCTGGTGGTTCTGGGATCCGGTTGAAAGTGCTTCATTTATGCCGTGGTTGGTAGGCACAGCTTTGATCCATTCTCTGGCCAGCACAGAAAAACGAGGCGTGTTTAAAAGCTGGACTGTATTACTGGCAATTCTTGCTTTTTCCCTGAGCCTGCTGGGTACCTTTATTGTTCGTTCCGGTGTGCTGGTTTCGGTACATGCGTTTGCAACCGATCCACGACGGGGTATCTATATTCTTATCTTCCTGTGTATCGTGATTGGCAGCTCGCTGGCACTGTATGCATGGCGTTCTGGCACGGTTGTCAGTAACAGCCGCTTTGACTGGTTTTCCCGTGAAACGGCGTTGTTACTCAATAACATTATTTTTATGACCGCAGCAGCTACTGTTTTTGTTGGTACCATGTACCCGCTGGTGGTGGATGCGTTTCATCTTGGCAAGATATCGGTGGGCAGACCTTATTTTGATATGATGTTTTCGTTCATCTCAATACCTTTGTTATTATTACTGGCGGTGGGGCCGGGTATTCGCTGGAAAGGCGATACCTGGTCGCGGGCAACAAAATGGCTACCAACTTTTGTCATTATTTCGTTAGTGGCAGGTTTTTTACTCCCCTTTGTTCTTGAGCATCACCTAAGTATTAAAGCCGGGCTGGCACTGGCTGGTGCGCTGTTGATTGTACTGGTGACGCTAAAAGATTTATTCGTTCGTATGCGCCACAGTCGTCATATACCAAGGGCATACATGGGTATGGTGCTGGCGCATATAGGCGTGAGTTTATTTGTAGCAGGGGTGGCAGTTACCAGTACCTATAGTAAGGAAAAAGACTTACGCATGGATCCGGGTGTAAGTTATAACATTGCTGGATACCGGTTCCATTTTGAGGGTACTCATAAGGTTCAGGGGCCAAATTACACGGCCGATCAGGCAACGATTGTGGTCTGGCATGGTAAGGAAAAGGCAGGTGTGCTACACCCGCAAAAGCGTGATTATGGTGGTCAGAATCGCGCAATGACAGAGGCCTCTGTCATTCCTGGAATGTTCCGCGATTTATATGCAGCACTGGGAGAGCCATTAGGTAATGGTGCCTGGAGTCTGCGGGTATACTATAAACCGATGATACGCTGGATCTGGCTGGGCTGTATTTTTATGGCAATTGGCGGGGTACTGGCAGTAACAGATCGTCGTTACCGGCAAAAGCTTAAAAAGAAGGTGGGGATAAAGGGTGCGTTACAGGGATAACCTGTATAGCATCAGGATTTAGTGGTTCCTCAGGATGAAGAAAATAGCTGAATTAGACAATATTAACCGGTTAATAAAAGTATTAAACAGATGAATGTAAAGAAACCCTCAACAGTAAAACGTTTTGCACCATTAATTGTCTTTGCTGCTCTGGTGGTAGTGCTGTATTTAGGTCTGTGGTTGAATCCGCGTCTGGTACCCTCCCCGCTAATAAACAAACCAGTGCCCACTTTTACTTTGCCGTTGTTAAATCAGCCTGGTGATTTTGTTAGTAACAAAGATTTTCTCGGCAGGGTAACGCTGTTGAATGTTTGGGCGAGCTGGTGTTTTGTCTGTCGTGAAGAACATAAAACCGTAAAAAAATTGAGTCGTCAGGGTTACAGGATTATCGGTTTCAATTACAAGGATAAACCGGCCGATGCAAAAGCCTGGTTACGGCGTTTGGGTAACCCCTACAAAGAAGTTATCTCTGATATAAAAGGGCAGGTTGCTATCAACTTTGGTGTTTACGGCGCACCAGAAACCTTTTTGATTGATAAGCAGGGAATTATCCGTTATAAGGTTATCGGCTCCTTATCCGATCCGGATAATTTAAAGGGATTATTAAAAAAGATGAAAACTCTGAAATAGTCTTGCTATAGACAGATATTCACAGGATAAATACATGCGATTTCTTATTCTTTTTTCTTTTTTTCTGGCGGCCTCTATTCATGCCGCACCGATTGATACCTATACCTTTAAAACACCGGCACAGGCGCGGCTGTTTTATAAAATAAGCGGAGAGCTGCGATGTCTGGTTTGTCAGAATGAAAGTATTTCCGACTCTAATGCAGGCCTGGCGAAAGATCTGCGGCATGATGTTTATACCATGATAGAGCAGGGAAAAACAGAGAAACAGATTATTGCATTTATGGTACAGCGCTATGGTGATTATGTTTTATACCGTCCGCCATTCAAACCGCTAACCTGGTTATTATGGTTGGGGCCGGTGCTAATTTTTTTCCTCGCTCTGTTTTTTGGGGTAAAGATTGTAAGAGGGCAACCTCGACAGGAAAACGATGTATTAAGTCCGGAAGAACAGGAGCGGATTAATAGCCTGCACAAACAGACCCTGAACAAATCGATGAAGGGTAAGATGGATAAAGAGAGTAAATATTCATGAATATAATTTTCTGGGGCCTGTTATCAGCAATGCTGCTGGTTGCAATAGTTATACTTATTCTGCCTTTACTTCGGGTCAGGAAAGATGGCGCTATCGCCTACTCGGAAAGTAATCTGCAAATTCACGAGGATAAGCTCAGGGAGCTGGAGCAGGATCTGAAAGAAGACCGTATTGATATGGAACATTATAAATATGCACGAAACGAACTTGACCGTGAGTTGTTAGTGGATATACCGGAAGAAAAAATTGATAATGCCTCCTTGCATTATACAAAACCACGTGAACGCCACCCGGTCATTGCACTGGGGATTACCCTGTTTATTCCATTGCTGGCATTGGTGGTTTATTTTAATTTAGGTGTGTATATAGCGGGTACGGGACAGCTACAGGCTCAATTGGCGCAAAATGCGCAACAGAAAAAAATGACCATCCCGCAGATGGCACAGAAGTTAAAACGGCATATTGCAAAAAATGGTGGTAATGTCCAGGACTGGACCATGCTTGGTCGCGCCTATAAATTTATGAAACAGTATGCTGATTCAGACCATGCCTATGCTAAGGCGATGGCGCTTGCACCGAATAATGTTGAAATAATGCTGGAAAGATCGGAAGTGATAGCATTACTGCATAACCGAAAATTTGTTCCTCAGGCTATGGCTTTAATTCATAAAGCCGCTACGATTCAACCGAATAATGACAAGGTTCTGTGGTTTGCAGGGATTTCCAACTATCAGAATGGAAATTATAAAGGCGCAATAAAAAGTCTGATCCAGTTGACCAAAACAGACATACAGGATAAAAAGGTACGTAAAGCAATTGTTACCTACATAACAGGAGCGCGCAACAAACTATTGGCGCAGGGTGAAGCCGTGCCCGAAGAGGACAAGGTTATTGCATTTATAAATAGCCAGCAGGTAGCGGTAGCGGCTGCGGTATTACATATAAATGTTGCTGTTAGCCAAAAAATAAGGCAGCAATTTAATGCGGGTGATACCGTTTTCGTCTATGCTAAAGCCCAGACAGGCTCACCTATGCCATTGGCCGTACAGCGTTTAACGCTGGCACAATTACCGGCAACAGTAAAACTGGATGATTCAATGGCGATGGTGAAAGGCAGAAATATCAGCACATCCGGTAAGGTGGTTGTCTTCGCCAGAATATCCCCATCCGGTTCAGCCATTGCGCAGCCGGGTGATTATATCGGCCAGGTCGATGTAAATGACGTGCATGGTAATAAAGCCATTACTATTACGATTGACAAAAAAGTAAAATAAGAGACAAAGAGAAAAGACCATTTCAGCAGGTGTCGGTGTTGCTCTGCTGATAAAAATATATCAGGAGTTATCAATGAGAAAATTACTGTTACTACCTTTATTACTTGTTGCCGGGTTATTTGTTGCAGAGATGACTTCGGCGTATGCGGCGCCGTATACCGAAGGCGTTGATTATACGAGCGTTGAGCAACAGCCAACCGAGACAGGAAAAAAAATCGAGGTGCTGGAGTTTTTCTGGTATGGCTGTCCACATTGCTTTCATTTTGAGCCCTTTCTCGATAAGTGGGAAAAAACAATGCCGAAAAATGTAGCGTTTGTGCGCATTCCGGCAATCTTCCGTCCGGACTGGAAGATTCAGGCACGTGCCTATTATGCGTTACTTAATATGGGTGTTATTGAAAAAATTCACGACAAGATTTTTAATGCTATTCATAAGGATAGAAAGCCTCTTAATACGCTGGAGGAAATTGCTGATTTTGTAGCAAAAAATGGTGTTAACAGAGAGAGATTTATTGAAGAATATAACTCTTTTACCGTAGATAACATGGTACGCAAGGGTCTGAAGAAAATGCAGGCTTATCATATTGAAGGTGTGCCCGCTGTGATTGTGAATGGAAAATATAAGGTTAGCCCGCGTAAAGCCGGCAGTTTTGAAAAAATGATTAAGATTATTAATTATCTGATTAAGAAAGAGAGTAAACCTGACGCTGGCACTCAGTAACTCGTTTATGGGCAGCTTATTAATTTATTGCGCAGAGGCCGCAATCAATTAATAAGCTGCCCTTATGACAGAAACCATGCTGCGTAACGATTACTATGGTATAAAAATAGTGAAATAAAAAATAATAGCAGAACTGAAAAAATTGCATAAAAACCGATTCTCGGCTATGTTTATGCAGATAGTTTGCAGGTTCAATGGGAGATGAAACAATGAAACAGATACATAAACAGATATCAAAGGCAGGGGTTCTAATAGTTGTCGTTATGTTGGCAGCCTGTAGCAGTGATAAGGTAGTGAAAACAGCAGCGCCTGACTGTGTTTTTCCGGATGCGCCTTCTACCACCGCACCGGGCTGGGTTTGTGATGAGCCGGTAGCGGGTATAGCGGTCTCTGCAGTTGGAGTGGCGGAAAAATCTGCGGCGGGTCATAGTTTTATGAAAAATATGGCGGCAACGGATGCACGTGTTCAGCTTGCCCAGGCAATGCAGGTGCACGTACAGAATATGGTAAAACAGTATGCCGAAACAACCGGTGCGGCAGATTCGGAAACTGTAGATAAGGTAAACACCTCGGTTACCAAACAGGTTACCGATGAATCCCTGGCGGGAACCAAAATCTATAAAACCCGAACCAGTCCCAATGGCGCACTATATGTGCTGTTAGGAATGGATCCGGCGGCGACAGTCAAAGCTACCCAGGACGCATTAAAAACCAGTATGGGTAATAATAAGGCGCTGTGGCAGCAGTTCAAGGCGAAAAAAGGTCAGGACGAACTGGCCGCTGCCATCGCTGCACAGAAGGGAAACTAAATCGTTTCATAATGTTTGGGTAGTACACAGGTTATGGGTACATGGGTTGTACCCCTCTGTAGCGAACCGGTCACTGTTTTAGTTGTTATAACTATGACGGTTACCGGTTTTCTATTATCTGACTGTTTATGTGTTATCTGACTGTTAGTAAACTGATATTGGCAGGCCGAAAATACAGCAGATTTTGGTTTACAGGTGTTACATAACCGGTAGCGGAGAACAGGATATGGCAACAAATAAACCGGCTGTAAAGATAGTAATAAACAGAATCCTGTTCTGTCTGACTGCTGTAGCGTTCATTCTACCGACGGTAGCGTCAGGCGATAGCTTTAATCTGTGGTTGCAACACCAGCAGCAGGGCGTTAACCAGCAGAAGCAGGATTTTTATGCGTACAGGGATAAACGTGATAAGGCGTTCACTGCGTTTTTGAAAGCGCAATGGAAAGCCGTGGACGTGCTACAGGGCATGCGGCGCGACACCACGCCAAAACCACTGGTAATGCCTGTTGCGCCACCTTCAGTTTCTTTTTTGCCCCAGCAACCATCACCGCCAGCGGTGGTGATCCCGCCACAGGGGACGGTTCCGCCTGCTCCAGAACCTGCTCCGGTAGTGGTTATCCGGGCAGAGAATAAAGTAAATATTAATTATTTCGGACAGAAACTGACTTTTTATTACGATAGTAAGCTGAAAAAGTCACTGGTTTATGGTGTGGATAAAAATACGGTCAGCAATTACTGGTCGTCACTTAGTCGGGCAAATTATGCGGCACTACTAAAACAACTGGCCGCACAGAAAAAAGCGCTTCAGTTAACCGACTGGGCATATACTGCGTTAGTCGATAAAGTCAGTACGGCGATTAATGGTAAGGGCAGTAATGCTAATGCACTGCTTAGCTGGTTTTTGCTGGTTAAATCTGGTTATAGGGCCAGGGTTGCCTATAATAATCAGTCTGTTTATCTGCTGCTACCTTCAAAGCAGGAGCTGTTTGACGTTCCCTACTTTACTTTCAGTGGTACTCGTTTTTATGCGGTTAGCTTTAACGGCAAAGAAAAAATACCGGGCAGAATGTATACCTACGATGCACAATACCCCGGCACCATAAAAAAACTGGATATGAAGGTAACGCCTTTAGTCGGTGCCAATAGTGAACGCAAACATCGGCAACTGTCTTTTTATTACCAGGGGAAGAAATATAAGGTAGATGTGGTTTATGACAGCGGTCGGATAGCTTTTTTTAAAACCTACCCGCAATTGGCATTACCACTGTATTTCAGTTCCGGAGTAGAGCCGGAAACAGCAACGCCATTGCAACAGCAGCTTGCCGCTTATATTCGTGGTATGGATGAACCCCAGGCAGTAAACTTTCTGCTGCGCTTTGTGCAGACGGCGCTGCATTACAAAACCGATGAGCAGCAGTTTGGCGAAGAGAATTATCTGTTTCCGGAAGAAACCCTCTATTATCCTTATTCAGACTGTGAAGATCGTGCAGTACTGTTTGCCTGGCTGGTTAAAAGCCTGTTAGGGTTACACGTTATCGGGCTGGATTATCCGGGGCATGTTGCCGCTGCGGTTAATTTTAAAACCGATGTAGTCGGTGATAGTGTGCATTATAAGGGCAGGAAATATACGGTTACCGACCCGACCTATATTAATGCAAATGCAGGGATGAGCATGCCAGAGTATAAAAACACAAAACCGACTATTATCGCCTATTAATACTGTCGCCCTATTAATTTCTTCTACTGGCATTCTTCATATATCTGGGCAGGACAGGTGGAACAGATGGCTTTATCCAGCCGGTAATAGATCCGTCGGATGGCTTCTGATTTGGAATCGAAGAAATGGTGGCCACCAATCTTTTTAATAAAGCTGGTGCGGGCGGCAAATTCATACACCGATGCCTTCAGGCCGACAAAATATAGACCGCCACCAAGGCGTTTTAATTTCTGATTTTCTAAAACCAGGGCTTCTGCACCGGCCAGATCCATAAAGCTAATACCGCTGGCTACAATGAGGATATGGTATATCTTTTCGTTTTCAACTATCTGGCTGATACGGTTCTGAATCTGATTAATAGAACCGAAATAAATTGACATATCAATACGGATAATTTTTAGCTGCGGACATTGTTTGAGCGGCTTTTTGGCAATATTAATAAGCTGACGGCGTCCGGTTTTTTCATCGACATCAATTGATAATGTGGGAATATAGGGGGCGGAAGTTTTTGCCAGAAAAAACACCAGTGAAAGTAATACACCCATATAGATGGCAAATTCGAGTTCAAGGAACAGAGTTGCTAAAAAGGTAGTGATCAGAATGGCTGATTCAGAACGGCTATTAAATAGTGTTTCCCTGATATGGTGAAAATCAACCAGATTATAGGCAACCAGCAAAATAACTCCACCCATTGCTGCAACCGGTAAATAGGCCGTTAATGGTGCAATCAGTAAAACGATAACCATCAGGATGATCGCAGCAAAGATAGCCGATAACGGGGTTTTGGCTCCGGCTTCAAAGTTAATACCCGAACGGGTAAATGAGCCGGAACCGGCATAACTGGAAAAGAAGCTGCCTATAATGTTAGATAATCCCTGACCGATAAACTCCTGATTAGCGTCAATACGCTGACCGGATTTATTTGCGACCGCACGGCTGATAGAAACTGCTTCAATCAGACCCAGCAGTGCCACTGCAAAGGCCTCGGGTGCCAGTTGTTTAATTACTTCCAATGAAAATTCAGGGTGTGATAACGGTGGTAGATGAGCGGGTATTTCCCCAATCAGTCGGATGGTATCGGTGTAGTGGCCAAAAAATAAAGCCAGAAAGCTGCCGGCAACCATACCGACCAGAAGATTTGGTATTTTGGGCGCGAACTTCTTAATTAGAAGAGCAATGGCCAGTGTCAGCAGTGCAATGCTGATCAGGTAAAAATTAACGTGGCCAATGGAAGAGAAAATTTCCGTCCAGGTATCAAGAAATGATTTTCCTTTCGCAATATTAATCCCAAGAATATGTTTCATCTGGCTGGTTGCGATCAAAATAGCTGCGCCTGCCGTAAAACCGATAACAACAGTGTGTGAAACAAAGTTGACCAGTGAACCCAGGCGGGCAAGCCCGAAACCAAACTGATAAACACCGGCAAGAAAGGTTAGTGTTAAGACCAGATTAACAAATTCAGGGCTGCCGGGTTCGGCGTAATGACTGATTGCCGAAAACACAACAATAGAAATAGCCGTGGTGGGCCCGGACACAAGGTGGCGGGAAGAACCGAATAATGCGGCAATGATAGGGGTAACCATTGCGGTGTAAAGCCCATATTCCGGAGGTAGCCCTGCAATGGTAGCAAAAGCAACCCCCTGTGGCAGAACGATTACCGCACCGGTAAGCCCAGCCATAATATCCGATTTGATGGTTCCTTTATTGACTATACGAAACCAGAGTAAAAAAGGAAAAAATGCCGTTAGCTTATTGTTTATCATCACATTACAAAATTTTACAGTTTACTATATTTGCCATTTCCCATAACGCGGCGAGCCTGTTTGTGTGGGATTTTATTGAGACTAATGAAGTCTGTCTGGATCGTGCTACTGACTTATTTCAGGATTCTACCTATTCTATATAATCACAAATGGATAGAAAACCCGGCCGCGCATTCTAGCCTATTGTAATAGTTAAAGATATACAGGTAAATAAAAAATATCGATTATTCAGCAACATAGAGTGAAATCTCCATATAGATGGAAGTTGCGCAATATGCCGGAGACAGACATCGCCTCAAAATTGTGTAATGTTGGCAAAAAAGTAATTGCAGATGGATCGAGATTATGTCTCGCCTGTAGGAGGTGGGTTCGGTGCCCCTCCTGGGGATGTGCGGTCCTGTGAAATATTCGGGTTAAGTTATTAGCCAGCCTGTCGATATTGAGAAGAAGTATAGAATCCTTAGCTAATGACGAGCGATGATAATACAACAGATAAAGCGATCAGAAAATCGAGTAGTTCATGTTGATACCGGCTCTCATCTATTAATAACGGTGGTAACGGAGGAAGCAGAAGCATGCCCGACCTGTTGAAAAAGAGTGAATCATCTGCTATTAATGAAGGAGCTGCTGGTGCATTGTCCTCGTTATATTCAATGAGTGAAAAGGAGATGAAACAGGTAGCTGACTTCATCGGTAGTCAGGTTGGTATTCAATTGCCGATGAGAAAGCAGACCCTGGTTGAAGGTCGATTACGAAAACGTGTTGATCGGCTGGGTTTTGACAGCTTTAGCAGTTACCTTGACTTCGTGCTGAATCAGGAAGAAGGGACTAAAGAACGAATGGAGTTGATTGATGTTATTACGACGAATAAAACGAATTTTTTTCGTGAACCCGCACACTTCGAATATCTGACCGATATGGCAATACCTGTTTATATAAAAGATAAGGCAGCACAGGCTGAGAAAATAGCCATATGGAGTGCAGGCTGTTCTACCGGAGAGGAGGCTTATACCTTATCGATGGTATTGTCAGAAGCGCAGGAAAAAAGGCAGGATTTTAAATTTGAAATACTCGCCACCGATATTTCACATAGTTGCCTGCGCACAGCTAGTCAGGGTGTTTATACACAGAAAAATATTGAGCCGGTTGCTGTAGATTTACGTAGAAAATACCTGTTAAAGAGTCGTAACCCGGCTGACACACGCATACAGATGGGACCGGAAATACGAAATCATATCCGGTTTGATATTTGTAATCTAATGGACAAAAATTTTTCAGTCACCCGGAAAATGGATATTATTTTCTGCCGTAATGTAATGATCTATTTTAATAATGAAATCAAACATGCACTGGTAAACAAGTTTGAACGTCAGTTGCAACCGGGTGGATATTTATTTGTTGGACATTCTGAATCGCTGAGTGGAATGAAGACGCAGATGATACAGGTAGCGCCGATGGTCTATCGTAAAAAAGAAAACTAAAGTAAATGGAAAGGGGAAAATGGCAATATCTGATAAAATAATCAAAGTTATGCTGGTCGATGATTCTGCTGTGGTGCGTCAGACCCTGACGGAAGTGCTCAGTTGTGATAAGCAGATTGAAATTATCGCCGCCTGTCAGGATCCTTTTGTCGCAGCAAAAAAATTACGTGAAGTCGTACCGGATGTGATGATACTGGATATAGAAATGCCACGCATGGATGGGATTACTTTTTTACAGAAAATTATGTCACAACATCCCATGCCTGTCATTATTTGCTCGACATTGGTAGAAAAAGGCGCAGAAACAACGCTGAAGGCGCTGGAGTATGGGGCGATTGATATTATTCAGAAACCGACGATCGGTACAAAAAAATTCCTGCAGGAATCGCAGATCCAGTTGACCGATGCAGTAAAAGCGGCGGCCGGATCACGGGTGAGAAAAATTACCGTCCATACAGAAAAAACACCGTCAAAAAAATTGACAGCAGATGCCATATTACCCTGTGCGCATAATGGTGCCATGTCTGTTACGACAGAAAAGGTAATTGCGATTGGAGCGTCAACGGGTGGTACCGAAGCGGTAAAAACGATTCTACAATCTATGCCGAAAAATGCACCGGGTATTGTTGTGGTACAGCATATGCCGCAGGGCTTTACTCGTTCATTTGCTAACCGTTTGGATGAGCTGTGTAGTATTAATGTAAAGGAAGCAGAAGACGGTGATACGATATTACGCGGTCATGCACTCATCGCGCCCGGTAATTTTCATACACTGATAAAACGCAGTGGCGCCAGATATTTTGTTGAAGTAAGAGAAGGGCCACTGGTTTCACGCCATCGACCGTCGGTGGATGTGTTATTCCGCTCGGCGGCCAGATATGCCGGCAGTAATATAATGGCGGCGATACTCACTGGTATGGGTGATGATGGTGCTACCGGCATGAAAGAAATGTTTGATGCAGGAGCCTATACCATTGCGCAGGACGAGGCCACAAGTATTGTTTATGGAATGCCAGCCATTGCTGTCAAGCAGGGAGGAGTAATAGAGAGTCTGGCTTTGGGTAATATCTGTCAGGCGTTATTACAGGCAGAAAACGGCAGAGAAAAACAGAATAAACCCAGACTGCAGGCACGGAGTTGAAATGGACTGCAAAGGTTTTGAACCTGAAATCCAGGAGTATATTACGACCGGTACATGTTTTAGTGTACTGGTAGTCGATGACAGTAAATCTGTCCGCCGTGCTATTTGTGACAGGATGCATCTGGGTGGACTGGAAACAGTAGAAGCAGGCGATGGAAAAACGGCACTAGAAATAATATACGATAAAAAACCGGATCTGATTTTGCTGGACGTTATTATGCCGGGTATGAATGGCTTATCCGTATTAAAGATATTACGCAGTAGTTATACGAAATTACAGTTACCCATTATTCTGGTTACTTCCAGAAATTCATCCAGCGAACTGGTTCAGGCGATGGATATGGGGGCCAATGACTATATTGCCAAACCGATTGATTTTGATATTTTATGGGCACGCCTGACCAATCAGTTAATGCAAAGACAGGCCGCCGAATATTTACGTACCGCCAGAGAAGAACTGGAAAAACAGGTTTGTCTGCGCACCCAGGAATTGCACGATAGTAATAAGACACTGAAGCAGGAAATAAAGCAGAAATTACTGGTAGAGGACAAACTGCAACGGCAGGCAAATTATGATGCATTAACGGCACTGCCGAACAGAAATCTGGCGGTAGACCGACTGGGGCAGACTCTGGCTAAGGCAAAACGCGAAGAGTTGCAACCGGGTGTTGTTTTTGTTGATCTGGATAACTTTAAATTTATTAATGACACACTTGGTCATGCTGCGGGCGATGATCTGTTAAAAGAAGCCGCCGTGCGCCTGATGGACTGTACCCGTGAAAGTGATACCGTAGCGCGTCTGGGTGGAGATGAATTTCTACTGATACTGGATGATATAAATAATCATTCAGCCAATTCCCGTGAGCTGGATCTGAAACTTGTTGGTGAACGGATTATAAAAAAGTTTGCTGAACCTTTCTGTCTGAATGAGCAGGAAGTGAATGTATCACCCAGTATCGGCTTTGCAATTTATCCAAAAGATGGTGAGGATAATGCCTCGTTAATGCGGCATGCTGATGCGGCGATGTACCGGGCAAAAAATGACGGTAAAAATACATTCTGCTTTTATTCCCCCGAGATGACAGCAAAAGCACGTATGCGGATAAAAATAGAAGCGCAGCTACGTCATGCATTAGAACGTAAAGAATTTTTACTGGTATATCAACCTATTGTCGAGGCAGAAACCAGCAAAATCGTCAAGGCAGAAGTATTGCTGAGATGGAATAATAAAGAGATCGGGATGATTACTCCAGATGTGTTTATTCCCGTTGCAGAAGAAACCGGCATGATTGTAGAAATTGGCGCCTGGGTGATTAAAACAGCCTGTAAGCAGCTGAAAAAATGGCAGGATTCAGGCTGGAAAACGATGCGGCTTACGGTGAATGTTTCGGCGAGACAATTTCATCATGATTCGAATCTGATTAGTGTGGTGGAAGCAGCGTTACAGGAAAACGATCTACATGCTGATGCTCTGCAACTGGAGTTAACAGAAGGGGTGCTAATGCAGGAGAATAAACATTCCATTGCAATGATGCAGGCGCTACAGGTAATGGGTGTGAAGCTGCTTATTGATGATTTTGGCACCGGATATGCTTCACTATCTTATCTACAGAAATATAATTTCGATACGTTAAAAATTGATTACAGTTATATTCGTAATGTGCTAACAAACGAACAGGATGCGCGGCTGGTTAAGGCTGTTGTTGCCATGGCAAAAAATCTGGGTTTATCGGTTGTGTCCGAAGGTGTGGAAACCAGAGAGCAGCTAAACTTCCTGCTGGAGATACACTGCAAATATGCACAGGGTTATTATTTTAGCCCACCCGTGCCCGCAGAAGCGTTTGAAACCCTGTTTAATGAGATGAATACAACACGTAATACCGTTAATCCACTTTCAGTGATATCAACAGGATGAACCATAAGGGGTTGCAGTAAATGTTACAACAGACCGAGAGGAAAGTAATATTACATCCCGGCGACTTCTATTTTACCCGTGATCGGGTGCGTATCCATACATTGCTCGGTTCCTGTATTGCCATCACCTTATGGCACCCACAGCTTCATGTTGGCGGCATGTGTCATTTTACCCTGCCGAAATGTATGACACTACGACCGGCTGGTGCAAAGCCAGATGGTCGCTACGCTGATGACGTAATTAAAATGTTTAAGCTAGAGGCGGCAAAATACAATACTGATATTACGGAATATGAAGCCAAAATATTTGGTGGCGGGAATATGATACGTGAACAGGGGACGAATATTGATGACACCGTGGGAACACGCAATGCCGCTGCGGCAATGCAGTTACTGATGACGGAAGATGTCAATATACTGGTTGCAGCTGTGGGTGAATTCGGTCATCGACGGGTAATATTTGATGTCCCTAAAGGTGAGGTCTGGGTAAGGCATATACAGAAAGAGGGTGATACCAATATTGTAAACAGCGTGGCCTGATATGGCAGGAAATTGCCACCGATAGAGAAATTAGCAACAGACGTGATTGTCGATATACCCTGTTCAGGTACTGATCTTGCCTGTCAAAGTCCTGCTATAGTGTACTATAGCAGGACTTTATATTGGTATAAATTTTGCTAAAAAATAGAAAGAAGGTAGCTATTCTCGGACAGGCTCCCACACGGTGGTGGATGGGTGCTTCCTTCTTAAGTTTTGTTTTTAGATGTCGACTAAGAAGATACGGGCAGGGGAGTGACAGAAACACGGTATCTATCTAAAAACATGACGGAATGGGCGTTAAAAAAATTTTAGAGATAATATTAATGAAAGGTGAATTGGATGACAAGTATTCTTGTAGTGGATGATTCCGTCTCAATGAGGCAGATGGTTAGTGTCACATTAAAAAGTGCGGGTTTTGATGTGGTGGAAGCAGGTGACGGACAACAGGCATTACAGAAAGCACAGGCGGGCTCATTTGATCTGGTACTCTCAGATATAAATATGCCGGTGATGGGCGGCATTGATCTGGTAAAAAATCTGCGTACCATGGCGTCTTATAAATTCACCCCTATTTTAATGTTAACCACAGAATCGGGTGGTAATATGAAGGGTGCGGGTAAGGCCGCTGGCGCGACCGGATGGATTGTTAAACCGTTTAAGCCGGAACAGTTACTGGCTACCATTAAAAAAGTTGTCAGGTAGTCCATTATGTCCATTTATATGGCACAATTTCATCAGTTTTTCTTCAAGGAAAATGAAGAAAGCAAGGTATAACGATGCGAGTAATATCAGTTATTAATCAGAAAGGCGGGGTAGGGAAAACAACCACCTCAGTTAATCTCGCGCACGCACTGGTAATGCAAAACTATCGTGTAACATTGATTGATCTTGATCCACAGGGACACCTGGGTGCCAGCCTTGGGGTATTGGATGGCGAACGTGCGATAGATATTGATACGGGTATTGATAGTGCCTTATTGCATAATAATGAAATAAAAAATGTAATCTGTCATATCAGAGAAGGGCTACAGTTAATACCGGCCGGTCGGCATCTACATGAGGTTGAACACATGCAGGAAGGCGGTGCAGCAAGAGGCATGTTGTTAAAGAATGCCTTACAGGGGGAGTTGGGTGATCAGGATTTTATATTAATTGACTGCCCGCCATCATCCGGACTATTAGCGATTAATGCCCTGTTTGCTGGAGATGAAGTACTGGTTCCGGTAGTGGGCGATTATCTGGCATTGTGCGGTGTTTCCCAGCTTATGCAAATGTTGAAAAGTTTTGAACAGATAGCTGGTAGGGTAGTAACTACCCGGTTTGCCTTAACCCGTTTTTACCCCCGTGGCAGACTGGCGCGGGAAGTAATGAAAAAATTAACTGGTTATTTTCCCGGCATGGTACTGAGCACCGCCATTCGTGAAACCATTGCTCTGGCGGAAAGTCCCGCCCATGGAAAAACCATATTCGAATATAGCCCGCAAAGTCACGGTGCACAAGATTACAGAATGCTGGCAGATGATTTAATACACGGGAGAGCATTATGAGCAATAAAAAGGCAGATAAAAAGTCTGCAATGGATAGCGCGCACGACCCACTTTCCTGGTTGATGCGAGACACACAGGATGATGCTACAGGTAATGAAGAAGTAAATAAAAATAACCAGGCGCAGATTGCTGACGAGGAAAGTAATAACACAATATCGACACAGAAAGAGGAAGAAGATAAGTTTATGGAAGATGTTTTATCTACCGCAGGTGATAGACCTGAATCCGTAATCGAAGATAAAGCCGATATGCATAGTAATATTGATAGCGTTAATGAGGAAGGAAATATAGCTATGCAGACTAAAACAATGGAAGAAACGGGTGCAGTAGAGAAAGAAGTGACAGAGCTAATTGATGATACTGACAGCAGTGATGAAGAGAAATTAGTGCTGGATGAGGACATCAGTATTATTCGTGTGGCTCAGTTAAAGGAAAATTGGCTGCCATTTATAGACAGTACAAAGAATATTACGATTGATGCCAGTCAGGTCGAAGATATTGATACAGCAGGGTTGCAACTATTGCTTAGTTTCGTCAAAACAGTTAAAGCAAGCGGTCGGGAAATATACTGGGATTCTCCTTCTGAAACACTGTCAGTAGCAGTAAAAGAAACAGCCTTAAAAGAGGTTATGGGGCTGTAATGCGATTGATTCAGCAATGGCAGTATTGATAAAGCGACAGAGAAATTGCTGAAAAAAGATCACTGGATGAATAAATTGGTCGTGAGGTAGAGTTTTTAACTGGAGACCCGTCAGTAATGAAAATGGAGTGTAAAGAATAATTCTATTTTGCCGATAGAATGTGTAAGGCCATTTTTATACAGAGGCTTTCGATTTAATGACTTTAAGTGTGGTTACACAGCAGGAGGAAATATGGCAGTAACGCAACGGGTTCTCGATAATGGAAAAAAAGTACAGATTAACATATCGGGACGCTTTGATTATGAAATATCACAGGCGTTTCGTGATGCATACCGCCATCTTCCCAATGTTAATGGTGTTCAGTTTTATATTAATTTGAGTCAGGCAGTTTATATGGATAGTTCTGCACTGGGGATGCTATTATTATTACGTGAGCATGCAAAAAGCAATAACGGAGAGGTCATTATTGAACAGCCAGGTGAACAGATTAACAAGATTCTTAAAGTAGCAAACTTTGAGCAGCTATTTTCAATAAACTAAGGAATTTCTGAATAAGTCATGAATCAATATCTTGTGATTAAAAAATTCTGTTTCTGCGTTGCGAAACTTCGCCATAGCCCTGCTATTACGCTCGTTCCATGCCTTGAACCAGAATTTTTTTAATCGACAATCTGTTCGACCCAGACTTAATCAGCTTCCCTGATAAAATGGAATGATTTAGGTAGGGGGCTGTAGGGATATTTTTTCTCAAGCTGCGTTTACGCAATAGTATGAATAATTTAAAACAGGACAATATTCACTACATACTTATACTTGATTCTCTTGCCGGATGTAGAGAAGTCATGGATCAGTTAAAAGATTGCCATTATAAAATTTTACAGGCTACAACGGCAAGCAAGGCAAAAAATTTATTAAGTGAATTTCCTGTTGATGCTGTTTTGCTGTCATTAGATCTTCCCGACTATGATGTCGTTACATTAATCGCGGATATTCGGCGCTGTAAAAAAAGAGAAATTGCGATTGTTGTACTGGCAGATAATCAGCATGAGAAAGAGTTGCATAATGCACTGCTTGCTGGTGCAGATGATTTTATTGTAAAACCACTTAACAGAAATATTCTTGTTTCGCAGATAACGGCTGTAGGACAGATGCTGAAGATGTACCGAATATATGGTGAAGTTCTGTCTGAGCAGAAGGTAGCAAAGAAAATATTTGATAGCGCTATCAGTAACAGAAACTTTCTGCTTGACGGGATGAAGGTTTATACCCGTGCCGTTGATGTTTTTAATGGAGACATGATATTAACAGGCAGGCACCCTGACGGTAATATCTACGTTTTTTTTGCTGACCTGTCCGGTCATGGACTAACTGCAGCAATAGCAGTTTTACCAGTATCTGAAATATTTTTTAATGGGCTTGAAAAAGGCGATAGCATAGAAAATATTCTGGAAAAGATAAATAACACACTAATGGGCATTTTCCCGACAGGTATGTTTATGGCCTGTTGTATATTAAAAATTGATATAAGAAATAAAATATTATTTTTGTGGAATGCTGGTATGCCAGATATCTATATACTGGATAGTCATTTAAAAAATATAACCAGGCATATTGAATCATCCTGTATTCCTATGGGTATTGCAGTACTCGAGCAGAGTAATATCCAGTTTGAAAAGCTCAGGTTTCATTCCAGTCATCAGTTATATATGTTGTCTGATGGATTGACTGATATTGCTAATCTCTGTGGGGATATGTTTGGTCAGCAGAGGCTGGAGGACATTTTGGAGAATCATACATCAGAAATGAATCTGTTTAATAGAATTATTAGTGAGGTTGATAATTTTTATGGCCAATGTAAACCGCGTGATGATATTACATTAATAAATATATGTTTTGATAAAGTTATGAAATTTATAGAAAATAATGTATCAATAGTGAATAAGAAATCTGTCGAATAAAAACCGGTTATCTTAGAGGAGTAGATGAGTAACAATATAGATACAATCCTTGTTGTTGATGATGAAGAGCTTAACCTCGAGCTGATTGGGGAGTATCTTTTAACAGAAGGATATAAATATGAATGTGTTACCCGTGGTCAGGAGGCGATTGAACGACTGCGGAAGAATCGTAGTAAGTATAGCTGTGTTCTGCTAGATAGAATGATGCCGGAGATGAATGGCATTGAAGTCCTGAAGATTATTAAAACAGACAGTCATTACAGTCGGCTTCCGATTATTATGCAAACCGCACTGACGGGAAGTGATTTTTTACAGGAAGGGATGGAGGCTGGCGCTTACTATTATCTAACCAAACCCTATAATGCCAGAACATTACTGGCTATTGTGAAAGCCGCTGTAACCAATTATCAGCAAGTTATAAGTCTACAGCATAGCTTAAAAGAAACAACGTATTCATTACAGATGATGCAGCAGGGTAAATTTAACTTTAAAACGATTGAACAGGCAAGGTCCCTTGCAGTGTTACTGGCAAGAGCATGTAATCATGCTGATAATGTAGTGCTGGGTCTGTCTGAGTTATTTATTAACGCCATTGAGCATGGTAATTTGGGCATCAGTTATAAAGATAAAACAAAGTTAACAGAGACGGGGAATTGGGAAGCTGAAATAAAACACCGTTTATCTATCGACCCGTACAGGGGTCGTAATGTTTCAGTTGAGTTTAATCGAACAAAAAAACAGCAGACATTTACGATTATCGACCAGGGTGATGGATTTAGCTGGAAGCAATACATGGAAATAAGCCCAGAGCGAGCATTAAATAGCCATGGAAGAGGGATTGTAATGGCAAAAGCCATTAGTTTTGACAGTGTTGAATATCGTGGTAAAGGGAATGAAGTTTATGTAACGGTATTAAGTTAGGTGGAAACATGATCGGGAATACAAAAAAATCAGGAAAAGAATTTGATACAAAATCAGCGGAAAAAATGAAAAAAAAATTTCAGCAATCTCTCAAGTTGCTGGATAAAACAGAGCATGATCTGAGCGAAATAAGAAAAGCGTTAAAGAAAACAGTTAACAGGCTGGTTGTGGTGGCAAAAGGAGAGAATAGCCATATTAATACCATGCTGGTAAAAATAAAATCCTGTGTTTCTAATCGTATTGACATTATTGCGCTTGATGCAAGGCTTGACGAGTTATTTTCTGTACTTAAACAGCAGTCAGATATTAATGATTTATCAGAAAAAAAGGCATCAACGGAAAAGATAGAAACAGATGAGCAGTGCTTTCAAAGAAGTTTAAAGCAGGAATTAACACGGTATAACTTTTCTTCCCTGTCAATTACTTATAAGAAAAAAATACAACAGTTACTTGATCAGAAACAATCGGATAAGAAAATAGCTCATGCTATTTTAGATCTGATTAATGAGTTGAGTGTGGAGCTGAACGATACATCATTACGTAATGATGAACACATGCAGCAGCTATGTGGTTTTGATCACAATATAAGACAGACCCTGTTTAATGCTTCTGATATCGAAGAAAAAAGTGATACGGGAACTATCCTGGATGAACTTGCTAAAGATATCATGCATTATGTCAGTGAAATTGGAAAAGGAAGGGGTAGTGACAGTTCCAATAATCTTGAAAGTAATCTTTATACACAGGCCAACATATCAGGACAGATTATAGATATTTTTTCTGTCCTGATTGAGAGCCTGAATATCCCTGAATTTGATAAAAATGAAAAACAGGCAATGATAGCGGCGCTCCCGGAAGGAAATGATAATGGTGGTGCCTGGATAAAAAATATCGAAAAGATTTCAGAATTTATTAATAACAATATTTCTGTGTTACAGAATGATAAAAAAGATTTAAGTAACTTTATTGTCGCTATAACCAGTCAGCTTGCTGATATAGAAAAATATGTAGAACAGACTCGGCTGCAATATAAAGACACAGCCAGTCAATCTGCGCTTTTGCGCAATTCACTGGATGACAGTGTAGGGAAAATACAAAATAAAGTCAGAGTAGCCGATGACATCGGTAAGTTAAAACGGGATGTACAGGATCAACTAGATACCATTAGGGAAAATATTGAAAACTATAAAAAATATGAAGAAAAAGAAGAGCGGGTTGCAAGAGAACGATATGAAAAAATGACCGGCGAACTTGCTCTTTCAAAAAAGCAGACAGAGGAACTTAAGCAGCAGTTAGAAAATAGTCGCACACAATTATTACGTGATGAGCTAACCGGACTGGCAAACCGGTCCGCCTATAATGAGCGTATATTAATAGAAGCTAACCGGTGGAAGAGAAATAAAGAACCTCTGTGTGTCGCTATGTGGGATATTGATAATTTCAAAAATATTAACGATACTTTTGGCCATGATGCCGGTGATAGAGTATTAAAGTTATTTGCAAAAATTATTGTTGGGCGAGTACGAGGAATGGATTTATTTGCCAGAATGGGAGGGGAAGAGTTTGTTCTGGTAATGCCTGATACCTCAATTGATACCGCACTTAAGCTGAATAATAAGCTGCGTAAGGCGCTACAGCTTTATCGGTTTCAATATAACGGTGGAATCGTCCCGGTAACGGCATCGGTGGGTATAGCAGAATTTAAAGATGAACTGGAAACGGAAGAAGTATTAAGACGTGCCGATAAAGCGCTATATACCAGTAAAAATTCTGGTAGAAATCAATGTTCGGTTTTCAAGGAATAAGTATCCTTTTCATCCGTTCTCCTTAATAACTATATAATATAACCAGATATGGATAGCCAACTAAAATTTGATATAAAACATGCACAGCTCGAGCAGCTATACAGTACTCGTATATATGCCATTGTTACCATGTTTGCCGGTGTACTTATAGTTTACTATTTAATGGCTGGGCAGAGTGTTTACCCACTGTTTTACTGGTTGGCCTATATGTTTGCGGTGGATGTCTATCGGATTATTACAGCGGTTGTCTATTTTTATCATAAAAAACAAAATACCCATATTAATGACAGGACCGCACTGAGGTTCGTCGTTATTGGCACTGCTCTGTCTGGCATAGGTTGGGGGGCATGTAGTTTGCTGTTATTCCCTTATCTGGGGAATGTGCAGCAGATTGTTTTTATACTAATCATTGTTGGTGTTTCTACCGGCGCAACCACAACCCTGGCGTATAAAAAAAACATTGCCCGGATGTTCATTATACTGGTTATTTTCTCCTTTATTATTAGTATAATATTAGCCAGCCATGATGTCATGATATTAAGTATTATTATGGCGGTTTATATGTTGTTTTTACTGAAAAATATTTCTATTTTTTATGCTAATAATGAGAAGGTACTCAAACTGGAATTTGAATCTCGACAGCGTGAAAAGGAGTTGACATTACAACGGAAGAAGGCGGTGCAGGCGAATGTGGCAAAATCAGCTTTTCTGGCAAATATTTCACATGAACTACGTACCCCCATGCATGCCATACTTGGTTTTTCTGAACTTGGCATTAATAAAATTAATACGTTACAAACAGAAAAATTACATACCTATTTTTCTCGTATTCAGGAAAGCGGGCAGCGCTTACTCGAGCTGTTAAATGATTTGCTGGATATTTCCAAGTTTGAAGCGGGGCGTATGAAACTGGAAATGAATCAGCAGGATTTACGTGAGGCCGTTGATATTGTCTCTGAAGAGCTTAGTCCTCTTTTTGTGAATCGATCACAAAATATAAAATTGACTGTTTCGGGTAATACGCTGGCAGTATATGATGCAGGAAAAATTACCCGTGTAATACGTAATTTATTATCTAATGCTATTAAGTTCTCACCAACAGATAGCCAGATTGAGTTGTATATTGATGATGCTAGCCTGCTGGTAGAAGAAGGTAATCGGCGGGTCGATGGAGTGGCTTTCCGTGTCAGCGATCAGGGCAGGGGAGTACCTGACGATGAGCTGAAAAGTGTTTTTGACAAGTTTGTGCAGTCAGCTAGAAATAAGGAAGGGAGTGGAACGGGTCTTGGGCTATCTATCTGTTATGAAATTATCCACAAACATAACGGCATTATCAGAGCAGAAAATAATAAAAATGGAGGCGCAAGTTTTTATTTTATTATTCCACGAGAGCCATTATCCTCTGCGCAGGCAGGTCGAGACAAAAAATAGTGGCGTGATGGTTCCATGGGGTCAAAATACTGTCACGTATAATATAGCTGATTATCTAACATATTGATTTAACGCGCATTTCAAAAATGGCACAGATGTTGCAATCCTGACTGTGTATATCAACATAGGGGCGCAGATATGTGCATTCATGAATTCTTTACAGGGTTGTTTTACTTAATCTATTATTGTCTGATAGAGGGAGTGAACAATGACCGTATATAATAATCAGCAGGCGGAAGGGCTTTTTACTGATGGGGTCAATTATGAATCTGCACCGGGGTTTATGTCCGAGCTGGATAAGGTTAGTGATGAGGTCGTATTATTGCACCAGAATCGTTGTGGCAAGTCCCGCGCTAATGAAGATAGAAACCATAGAGAAAACCGAAATATTAGTAGTATTGTCTCAAAAATAAGAGATGAAGGCGCAGCTTTTGGTGAGGAAATAAAAACAGGGAAGCGGAAGATTAAAACGAATAATATTAAAAAGCTCAGTCCGCGTATCGAGAAGAAAAAGGAATGCAGACGAAAGGTTGCCAGGATAAGAAATCAGCCAGAAGTCAGGTTGCAGGAACGTATTCCCGTGGAGAGTATTGCTCAGCAGAATGTAAAAAATAACAGGGTTATCTTATATAGTGCCATTATTCTGGCTTTGTTGCTGGTATCTGGTTCGGGTTTTATGTTCTATCAGATCCAGCAGCAAACGCGTGTTATAAGGCGCACACTGGCATCGTATAAAAAAGATGTGACAGATAAACAGAAAAACCTTGATGTTGCGAGATTAGTAAAAATTAATATGATAGCGGTGAATCAGAAATTAACACACTTGAGTGATGAGTTGATTCACATAAAGGCTAGTTATAAAGATAATATCAGGCAGCGTATAAAAGTGCAGGCACATAATAAGCTGTCAGGTATAGATAACCACAGCGATAAAAAAATAGCTTCCAGGCAGTTGGCTACCTTAACGCGGCGGCCGGTAAGTAAGCTTACGACGAAAAGGTCATCGGTCAGAACCATCGCTTCCAGGATACCCGTGCAGCAAAAGCCAGTGATGTATGCGATTAACCTTGTTGCTTTTAGTGATGAGAAAAAGGCGCACCAGCAGCTCAATCAGCTAAAAGCTGCCGGCCTGCTTCCGGCTCTGGATGCGATACGCATAGATGGTAGAAAATTGTATCGTCTGAGTCTTGACGGTTTTTCTACACGCGATGAGGCCAGCCGCTATGCGTCGATAATAAAACAGAAATATGGTTTTAATGGCTGGGTACAGCAGGTTCAGGGGCCGCTGGTACGCTCGTAAATAAATCTTTGTGTCAGGGGGGCTTACCCAGCGACCCCTCTGGCAGACCATGGGGATGTCTATCAGGTCTTTATTTCCTCGTAATTTACCGCGGTGGTTAGCTGGTAGCCCTTGTTGCGAATGGTACGAATAATTGCCGGTTTTTTGGGATTGTCTTCAATTTTTTTGCGTAATTTTGAAATAGCCATATCTGCCGACCGGTCCAGTGGTGACCACTCCCGACCGGATATGATTTTTAGAATTTCGATACGGCTGATAGCCTCGTCCGGGTGGTTAACGAGAGCAGAGAGCATCTGAAATTCACAGCTGGTAATGTCAACGTTCTGCCTGCGGGGAGAGATTAGCGTTTGATTGATATAATTTAATGTCCAGCCAGCAAAATGAGCTTTTTCCTTATGTTTCTGATTGCCGGATGCTGGTTGTGATCGACGTAATACAGACTGAATCCGCATAAGGAGTTCTTTTTCTTCAAATGGTTTGGTAATATAGTCATCTGCCCCCGTTTCAAATCCATTTACTTTATCATCGATATCAGCGCGTGCCGTCAGGAAAATGATCGGTATGCTGGAAGTATTTCTTACTTCGCGTGCCAGTGACAGTCCATCTTTATCTGGTAGCATAATATCCAGTAGAATCAGGTCAAATCGTTCAGTTTCAAGTAGCTGATGCATTGCTTCACCGTTGGCGGCACAGCTTAGCAGAAAACCCGCACGTTCCAGATATCGTCTAATTAAGCGGCATAACCGCTGGTCATCATCAACATATAATATTTTTTTATTAGACATGGCCTCTCTTCTTGATGGTAGTTTGCATACCCTGATTTTATGATTGGCGGGTGACAACACTGCCGCAAATAACTGTGCAGGAGTGTTTTTAGCCTAAATCGACAGATAAGTCAAAAAAAGCCGGTAAGTTTCTGGTTAGTGCGGATTAAACAGATAAGTCGGCAGGCTAAATTAAGGGCACCTGGTACCCTTAAGCTAATCGGGTGTTTTATTCCGGTAACGATAAACAGTTTCCCGAGCTGAATTTTGCCCTATGCAGCAGGGTATCACTAAAGTTCCGGCTATCTGTGCCGTTAATAGAGTCGGGCAGGATTTATATCAGCAAAGCGGTATGCAATATAATCACGGTGTACGGTCTTCGTTCCTATTCCTGAGAGATAAAACACAAAGAATAAAATGAGGATGAATTAATGGATCTAGCGACACTGATCGGTCTTGTCGGTGCACTTGGTATGGTCTTTACATCCATATTGATGGGTGGTGATATTGGCATGTTCTACAATGCACCCAGCATTATGATTGTATTCGGCGGTACGATAATGGTCGTGTTAATGAAGTTTCCACTTAATATTATGCTGAGTTCATTCGGTGTAGCAGCCAAGGCCTTTGTATATAAATCGCAGAAACCCAGTGAGATCATTGAGCAGAGTATTAAACTGGCTAATGTAGCACGTAAGGAAGGCTTGCTCGGGCTGGAAGGCGTGGAAGTTAAAAATGAATTTTTGAGTAATGGTATTCAGCTGGTCGTTGATGGTAATGATCCGGTATTAATACAGAAAATGCTGTCAAAAGAGATCAGCCTGTCAATAGAACGCAATGAGATTGGTGTTAGTATCTTTAAGGCAATGGGTGATGTGGCACCGGCGATGGGCATGATCGGAACCTTGATTGGGCTGGTACAGATGATGTCAAATATGAGTGATCCATCATCAATTGGTCCGGCAATGGCAGTCGCCCTGCTAACTACTTTTTATGGCGCAATTTTTGCAAATACCTTCGCATTACCCATTGCTGATAAATTGGCGCATCGAAGTAATGAGGAGCGGCTGAATAAATCTATGATACTGGAAAGTATTAGTGCTATTCAGGAAGGATTGAATCCACGCATGATCGAAGGTCTGCTAAATGCTTACCTGTCGGACAAAGATAAATATAGTTCCAATAATAAAGCGGCGTAGGGGGTGCTAATGAACGCCAATACATCGAGAAATAGGTCATTATGAATCTGGGCTTCGAATCCGAAGAAAGGCGCTGTCCTGAAGGTGTTCCCGCCTGGGTGATGACCTTTGCTGATTTAATGTCGTTGTTGCTGGCGTTTTTTGTACTGATGTTTTCTTTTTCAGAAATTGACAAACATGCCTATAAGCAAATGGCGGGTTCAATGAAAAATGCCTTTGGTGTGCAAAGGGAAATTAATTTAAAAGAAGCTCCTAGAGGAACCAATATTATCGCACGGGAGTTTAGTCCGGGTCGACCGACACCAACGCCTGAGAAAGTAATCCGGCAAATGACAACGGATAATTACCATAAATTTCTAGTGGTGCCGGGTGCTGGTCAGAAAGGTCAGAAAGGTCA
>CAYXNL010000009.1:7668-20710 GCA_964466455.1 uncultured Thiotrichaceae bacterium | reverse complement strand
GGTCAGAAAGGTCAGAAAGGTCATGCCTATTTTCCTGCGCCGATACCCAGTCAACACGGTGTGCTAAATAATACAATTAGCCGTGAGGATATGGCGCGGGTTAAACGAATTAAGCATGATAGTGAATCAATCAGAAAAAAATTACATAAAGAGATTAAGAAGGGTCTGATTAATCTGGTGGTAAAAAATAAGAAAATAATATTACGTATTCGGGAAAAAGGTTCGTTTCCTTCCGGTAGTGACAGGATTATCAAATCCTTTAAAGTGATTGCCGATAAAGTTGCCAATGTGTTTGCTAATTTTAATGGTGTTATTATTGTTTCCGGGCATACTGATAATATTCCCATTCATACCGGTCGATTCCATTCCAACTGGGAGCTATCTGCAGCACGGGCAGTCAGTGTGATAGAGGAACTAAAAAAAGAGCCGGAATTACGCAATAAACATTACATGGTAGAGGCCTTTGCAGATACCAGACCACTTGTATCTAACCTTACTCGGAAGGGGCGGGCGATGAATCGCCGGGTAGAGATAAAACTTTCCTATGAAGATCTTCCGGTGAAAAGCAATGTGCCTGAAAAAATAAAACCAGGGCTAAAATCGGGGGTTAAAAAAACATTGCTAGACAAGTCGATAGACAGGTCGATCGAACAGTCGATTGAAAAGCCGGTAGAAAAAATAGAACATAAAAAGTTGCTAACCACGCCTGTATCAATGCCCGCATCGGCAAATGACACATCAGTACAGGTGGTGAAGAAGAATCCTGTAACCAATAAAAAAATAGTCACACAATAGTGTTGGCAGTAAACGTGAATAATTTATAATGCGACCAGTATCGAGAAAAGACAATGATACAAAAAAGATTTAGCAGGGCAGGTGATCGACGGGATTATTTTAGAATTGATGATCTGTCTATTATTAGGTACGCAATAATAGAAAATAGTATTCATCCGCACGAAAGTGATATTCTCTATCAGCAGCGTAAAAAAAGACTGACCTTAAAAGCGAAACTGGATAGTTTGACGCGAGAAATGCAGCCGATACATAAAATGATTGCATCGGGTAACGCTAAAGTAGCAAAATATCTTGCAATGATCGACCGCAAGCTGGAAATGATTAGCGATTGTCTGGTATATAATGAGTTAAATACGGAAAATAATTGTCTGGTGCCCGTTAATCTTGGTGCGGGTGGTATTTCTTTCGATAATAAGAGTCCCATTATGTCCGGTAGCATGCTGGAACTGGAAATTGTCCTGCTACCAGAAAATACAGCCATCTTTAGTGCGGCAAGGGTGGTTACCTGCGTAAAAGATGAGTCATCGACGACGGATGATAACCATTACAGAATTTCAGTAGAGTTTATTGATATGGAAGAGAATGTTCGGGATCTGATTAGCCGCCACGTGATTACACGTGAAATCAAAGAGGTAACGAACGTTCAGGATAAATGACTGTCTATCCGAGGCATATTCCCTGAGGGCGTCGCCTTTGTGTTATAGCCAATAGAAAACGATAGAAACAGCTGAATGAAGGTTGCCCCGGGTCAGGCGGCTGATGTTTCTACCGGACGGTTAATGTGATATTTACGCATTTTTTCTGCCAGCGTTGTACGTTGCATTCCCAGACTTTTTGCCGCGTGTGCAATAACGCCGTGCGATTTATCCAGCGCAGTTTGAATAATACTGACCTCTATGTTTGCGATATAAGATTTAAGGTCGAAATTATCGGTAGGAAAATCGACTAGCGTATTACCCGGCAGGGTAGTGGCGGGTATTTCTCTGACCATTGCGGCATCCATATCGGCAATCGTCAGCTGTTGCGGCAGAGGTATACTGGAATTATGGAATTTATCCGGTAGGTGCTGAGACTGAACCAGTCCACCGGGGTGCTTGATTGCCATGCGCTCAATCTGGTTTGCCAGTTCACGGACATTACCCGGCCAGTCATAACGACACAGGGCCATAATGGCATCGGTGGAGAAACGTACCGAGCTACCTTTTTTGTGTTCCAGTCGAGAAATTAGCTCATTAACCAGTAAGGGTAAATCTTCAATTCGTTCACGTAATGCCGGTAAATGAATAGGAAAGACATCGAGCCTGAAATACAGGTCTTCCCTGAACTCTCCCTCTGCCACCATCTGTTTCAGGTTGCGATTGGTGGCAGCAATAATACGTATATCCGCTTCGATGGTTTTGGTGCCTCCGACCCGTTCAAATGTTCGTTCTTCCAGTACACGCAGTAGCTTTACCTGCATGGCCATGGTCATTTCACCTATTTCATCAAGAAATAAAGTACCACTTTCCGCCATAGAAAAACGTCCCTGTCTGGCTGATATGGCACCGGTAAAAGCGCCTTTTTCATGGCCAAATAGCTCAGACTCCAGTAATTCGGCTGGGATAGCGCCGCAATTAACCGGTACAAAGGCGTTGTCCCGTCTTGCAGAATAATAATGTACATTGCGTGCAACGACTTCCTTGCCGGTACCTGAATCACCGAGGATCAGTACATTTGCATCACTTTGGGCGACCTGTTTAATGTCCTGGTGAACCGCCTGCATCGCCGGGCTTTTACCAACCAGGCTGCGGAATAGAATTTTACGTTGCATTTCAGGTTGTTGATTATTACTGTGTTTCTCATTCATCATCGTTTTCCCGTTTCCATCCCGGCATTTTGATTGATCAACAAAACGCTGTATCGTCAGAAAAATGACATCAAACAGTGTTCGTTTGCGTCATAAAATTGTAGGTGCAGTTTATCGGGCTTGCCAAAAAATTGGCGAATTAATGTGTAAAGTAATGTAAGCGAGTGGGGGGTTATTCGACATGCTCGTCAGTTGCCGATAGAAGGTCGTTGATTGCATAGAGTAGGTCCTGCTGGCTGTAAGGTTTGGGCAACAGGGAAAAGTTTTTCCTGATAGTGGAACAATTGGTTTTACTTTCACGTTCTGATGCCGTGGTCAAAAGAATTTTGATATCGGGATAACTGGTTTTTACCCAGTTAGCCAGCTCTCTCCCGTTCATCTCTCCTGGCATTAATATATCAGAGAAAAGTAGATTAATATCTTTATGTTGATTCAGCAAATCCATTGCGGCAGAGGCATTCTCTGCCTGTAATATATTGGGCGTAATATTTTTAAGGCAGCGTACTGCAAACCGCCGGACTGCTTCACGGTCTTCGACAATCAGTACTGTTATTGCCGGTATCGGTACCGGGGTGCTGTGCCTGCCGGTTGACTGGTACGGGTCAGGGGGGGCAACAATGTGGTTCTCTACCGGGAAAAACAGCATAATACAGCTACCCTGGTCGGGAATGCTTTTAATTTTTAATGTGCCATTAGACTGGCGCATAAAGCCATAGATCATGCTTAAGCCCAGTCCGGTACCATCGCGTTTTTTTGTTGTAAAAAAGGGTTCGGTTGCGCGTTTGAGGATATCCGTAGACATGCCGCAGCCGGTATCTGCAATGGTAATACAGACATAGGAATCGACCAGGGTCTGCTCGGCATTCATTACTATAGAGGTGGGAAGCCGCTGGTGTCGTTTAGCATGGATGGTAAGGTTGCCACCTTTGGCCATGGCATCCCTGGCATTAATAACTGCATTTAACAGGCTGCTTTCAAACTGGGCGGTATCAACAAGGATATCAGGTAGTGATTTCTGTATCTTTATACGTAAGGAAATGGTATCTCCTAGCGTTTTTTTAAATAGATGGCTGAAGTTTCGAATGGTCTGCTGTACATTCAGTAGTTCCGGCGCAAGGGATTTTTTACGGGAAAAATTGAGTAGCTGTCTGGTAAGTTTGACGCCATCATGGATAGCGGAGCGGGCATCTTCAATAATTTCCCTGTCATTGTCGTCAATCTGGTAGCGCTGCATGAAGGCTTCGTCAATCAGTTCAAGATTGCCTTTTGCGATGGTCATTAAATTACCGAAGTCATGGGAAATTCCACTGGTTAGTTGACCTACTGCATCCATTTTATGCTGGTGAAGTTCCTGCTCCTGTTTAAGAATTCGCTCGGTAATATCCTGTATTGTTCCATTAACTTCGATCAGATTATCTTTTTTATCGAACCGCCCGAGTCCCTGCTGATGGATCCAGCGTATCTGCCTGTTGGGTAACTGAATACGGTATTCGATACTGGCGGTTTCGCCGGAATAAAAAGCACTGTGTTCAAACTGATTTAGCCGGGTAATGTCATCGGTAACAACACGTTTGTGTAATAATTCCAGTGAAGGCTGGCAACTGCCCTGATCGTAGCCATATATTCTATAGATTTCATCCGACCAGATGAGTTCTCCGGTTCTGATGTTGATAGACCAGTTGCCCAGCTTGCCAATATGCTGTGCCTGTCGAAGCAGAGATTCGCTCTCATGCAGGCGTTGTAACAGCATATGATGAGTAAGAACCGAACTGAGACGTATGCTAATGCGGTAGAAAGTCTCCTGCTGCATGATTGTCCATGGTGTTGCTGTGTCGCAACGTTGTAAAATAATATACCAGGTCTGATCGCCAGGCAGATTAAGCGCTTTAATCAGTATCTGCCGATTGATGCAGTCGTTTTTATCGGTGGTTATCTGTGCAGATGATGTATGGCTGATAACAATGGGGTATTCACTGTTATGTGCACGATAAAAAGTATTGTGCGCCAGTTCTTCAACAAAGGCATTAACTCGCCCTGCTAATGAATGGCATTGATTACTGCTGGATTCGCAGATCAGTTGCATCTCATAGGGATGGTTGCTATGTGATTTCAGGATGGCGGCACGATCTGTCAGAAAGATGAGCTGCATCTCACGCAGTGTTTCCTGCAAAATAATATCCAGATTATTACTATTCGTTAGAATAGCTGAAATTCTATCCATGTATTCAAGATGCATCTCGCGTTCCTTAAGATCAATAAAAGCCTGGCGTGCCGATAGTAAGTACTGAATTCGATAAGGAAAGGTAATTGGATTGATAGGTTTGCTAATAAAAGCCGTGGCGCCGAGTTCAAAAGCCTGCTCTATGGATTCCGAGTCACCCAGGCCGGTAACCATAACAATGGCAATATCATATTCATTATATTTTTTGTGTATCTGCGTGCAGACATCGAAACCGCTCATCCCCGGCATTTTTACATCCAGTAATACCATGTCAGGCGGACAGGTGTGGATATCCTTCATGGCGTCGATACCATTATCAAATTCGGCAATATCATAGTTATGACGACTCAGAGCATCTGTCATGAGTAAACGCATAAGCGGATCATCATCAATAACCAGTATTCTGGCCTGAATATCTGAGTTGAAGTTGCTGCCCATTTTATTTCCGCATTTTAGTGATTGGTTGAATAATAATGCGAGTTAGGCCGCTTTACCAGCATTTCCGATGTAGCAGGTCTATAATGATTCTTGATAGTATGACCTTTTCTGCCCCTGTTTGTTTCTATTTTATCAATCAGTTACAGAAATAAATAAATGTAGTAAAAAATGAATATTCAGGTATGGTGTTTTATGAAAAAGGATGAATACCCATTATTACCGGATTTACTGGAAAAAACGGAGTTATATAAAGAAAACCGTACGGGCGCCGGTAATACCGGAGATCCGTCCGTAAGCATGGTTAGCAGGCAAATCCCGTTGCACCGGCGTATCCTGCTAGTCGAGGATAATCTGGTGAATCAGGAGGTAGTGGTAGACATGCTTGAGCAACCCGGCCTGCAGATTGATATTTGTGCGAATGGTCAGGAGGCGGTGAAAGTTTATCGGCAGCACCATTATGATCTGGTGCTGATGGATTGTGAGATGCCGGTGATGGATGGATTTACCGCAACACAGAAAATAAGGGAGTATGAGTTACAGGATCGCTGTCAGGCTGTACCCATTGTTGCCCTGACCGCCCATGCATTAGACGGGATGAGTGACAAATGTTTTGTCAGTGGCATGAATGATTTTCTTTCCAAGCCATTTAATTTGGACAGTATTCGAAACATAGTTGAAAAATGGACGAACCGGAAATCCGATGCTGCCATAGAAAATATCTCCACTACTGATGCAGCGCAACATCAGCCGGCATTTGTAGAAAACGAAGTACAGGCAGATACCATTATTGACATGCAGGTGATACAGCGGCTACGAAAAAGCCAGCGGATGAACGATAAGGTGGGTGGCGGAGGTCAGCCTTCACTGGTGAATCGTATTATTGCATTATTTCTGCAGCAGACCCCGGCTATGCTGGTGCAGTTAGCGCAGGCGGTGAGTGAAAAGAATGTCGATCGAGTGGTGGATGTCGCCCATTCACTCAAATCATCCTGTCGTGCCATTGGCGCACTTTCGATGGCTGAAAGCTGCCATAAAATTGAATCGGCGGGTCGTGAAGGATTGCTGGAAGCATCAGCAATGAAACGATTTTATTCAGAAATAAATTATAGATATCAACAAGTTAACCTGGTATTAAATAATATTTTACGTAGCGAGAACTAAAAAAAGGGTGTATCCTCGGGTTAAATGAACCAAAGAAAGCAATTGCGGGATGTGATGATGAAGCAACTTGATATGATATCAATGGATTTTGATTACTGGTTTGATGCCATGGTGGACATGGCTAAAGACAACCCTGATGGATTTGAATATCTGCGCCAGCAAATGATTGATGAAATCATTGATGATGCCCCGGAGAAAAACCGCCGCCGTTTAATTGGTCTGCAATGGCGGGTTGATCAGGAGCGGCGGCTGGCCAGAACCCCGATGGCGGCCTGTATCCGAATGTCTAATATGATGTGGGAAAGTGTCGTTGGTGAAGGCGGGTTGCTGGAGAAATTAAACAGTGCCAATGAATTGAGTATCAATAAATTTCGCCGTTTTTAACGGCGTAGACAAAAGATAAACGGGTTAAACCTGCGCGATGGTGCGCGAGTGTTTTAAATAGGTGGTTTGACCAAAATGATTGTAGCCTTCCGATTGCCTGCTGTCCGGCTCAGTATGCTGACCGGTTTCTGCAGTCAGCCCCTGTAGAATACCCAGCGCATAGCGTGACTGTTGATAACAGCTTTCAACCAGTGCGCCATTAATGCGATTTTGTTGCTGACATTGCTCCGCCAGTGTTAGTAACTTGTGCCACAGGACACGCAATACCTTGTCCTGTTTAAACGGGTTTTTTTCTGCTGTGGTTGCTTGCACGTCTGTTTGCTTTTCCTTTTCATCGCCATGCAGCTGTTGCATCAGTTGTTCGCGTTTTTGCCCGGCCTGAGCTAACAGTAGTGTTTTTTCCTGTTTAATCTGTACCGCCTGATCGAGCCGGTCTGCTCTGTGCTGGCTCAGTGCATCGGCTTCCACCTGTAATGCCTGTAACATTTCTTCGGTTGCATCAATCTCCTGGTGCAGATGTTGCGTCAGTTGATGGCGTTGTGTCTGGTTGAATAAGGGTGGCATTATGTATCCGGTCTATGTTTCAGCTCTAGGTTTTAGGTTTTAGCATGGCTTCAAACTGCGACAGCTTGGCAGCAATTTTTGCCGGATTAATTTCATAGCTGCCGTTAGCAATAGCGGCTTTTACCTGCGCTACATGCTGAGTATCTATCACCGGTGCTGCAATCGCGCTGTTTCCAAGTTTACCAAGCTGTTTTGCACCGTCAGACAGGCTAAGCGTATCCGATGTTGACGATTTCCCGCTTTCGGTAGCCGTGGGCGTCTGTTCCTGCTGCCTGAGTTTTGTATTGTCGGCCGTCCCGCTTACCTTGCCAGGTACCGAGCCACCGCTAACACCGTTAATATTAATAGACATGGTCGTGTCCTCCATCCTCATTTAAAAAATTTTATCAACCTTATTATCGGCTATTACTATAAAAACTTTACAGATAATTACAATTTTATTCCATATTATAAATCAACCTGTACTTCACCATTTTTGGTAACAATGCCTTCGCGTCTCTGCTTAGAGGCTATATTGACGACTCTTACCATTTCTCCCACGGCGCCGCTGGTCAGGGCTTTCCCTGCCATTCTAACTTCCATCGAACCCGAGCGCGCCAGAATGGTTACTCGCTGGCCGCGTTTCACCTTGTCCTGTGGGGTAATAATGTTTGGTGTAAAGGCGACCCCTACATTAATTCGCCGTTTCAGTTTTTGGCCGATAAGGGCCTGTTTTTGATCAATATAACCCTGAGGAAGGGTGGATAGATCAATGGTTTGCATCCGAATGTCCTTTCGTTGCAAAATTGTGTCGCGGGGTAATAATTTTGCTGCGACAGCTATTGTTTTCATCACCCGGACGGTAACAGGTACCTGTATCGACCAGGGTTGACTGTCCTGGCATTTGATCCCTACCGTGGTTCGACCAACCAGGTGACTGCCGCGGGGTAAAAAAGCAATCAGGGGCTGACTACAGGCTTTCAGGTGCAGGCGGTTGTCCAGTTCACTGGCATGGACGACGGCTGCATGCATGCCACTGGCTGTTAGCCTGGCGACCATAAAGCCTACGGCGGTTTTGTCTATGCTGGTATGGCTCTGAAAATCCATTGCCATCGCAGTTTGTGAGAAGGCAACAATAAAATAGAATAGTATCCATCTACCGGTTTTTTGTCGCTGGAGACAAGAGGAAAATGCGCGTTGTTGTTTTATCATGTGATGGTCATCGATTATTGACAGAATTTTGTCATGTTATTCACTTTGTAGCTACCTTACGGATAAGCAAGCAATATCTGTGCCTGATTTTTCTATGTCGATTCTTTTTATGGCGTGGCGATACTTTAATCTCTGCAACGACACTTATTTCTCGGACAGGCTCCACGGGGATATTTATTTGCATTCAGTAAAGGTTTTTTACTGTCTGCCGATAGTCAACCTGTAAATTGAATTAACGAGGATAACTATGGCCAGCGTGTTAGATGGTATTAACCAACGCACTCAGTTTGTCGGTAAAAATCGACTGGAGCTGTTAATGTTTCGTCTTGGTGATGGTGAACTGTACGGAATTAATGTATTTAAGGTGCGTGAGGTCATTCACTGTCCGGTGCTTACACCGGTTCATTCTGCGCACCCGGTGGTTCGGGGAATTGCTAATATCCGTCATCATACCCTGTCGATTATGGACCTGAGTCAGGCCATTGGCGGACCCGAAATTCATCAGGTAGAGGGTAGTTACATTATTATTACCGAGTTTAACCGTAGTATCCAGGGATTTATGGTGGCATCGGTAGAGCGTATCGTTAACCTCAACTGGGAGGATATTCACCTTCCACCCGAAGGCACCGACCATAATAGTTATATTAATGCGGTTACCAGTGTTCCGGATGGAAAGATAGCGAATAGTGAAGGTTATCTGGTGCAGTTAATTGATGTGGAAATGGTTTTATCTGAGGTTGTGGGGGAGCCGGAAATGGTTTCAGCCGCAACGACAGAAGCCCTGGATCTGGACCGGTCCGTTAAGCATCATGTACTGGTAGTTGATGATTCCAAGGTGGCCTGTAAGCAGATTCAAAGTGCGCTAACACAGGTTGGTGTCGATTCGACGGTGGTGAATAATGGCAGACAGGCGTTGTCTTTGTTACAGGAATGGTCGCAGGACGGCGAACCGTTAAGTAATCATGTGTCGATGGTAATTTCAGATATTGAAATGCCGGAAATGGATGGCTATACCTTAACTTCCGAGATTCGTCAGGATCCACAACTGAAAGATCTATATGTAATTTTACATTCTTCATTAAGTGGCGTTTTTAATGAGAATATGGTGAAAAAAGTCGGTGCGGATCGTTTTATTCCCAAATTCAGTGCCGATGAGCTGGTGGTGGCATTAATTCCTATTTTACAGGGGAAAATGGAGAGATCACCCTCAGAAGCAGCCTGAATAATTGTCTGTACCCCTTTTTACCCCCGGATAATAAATGGTGGGTAAAAAAGAAGAATAGACCTGCATCATATTGGCGGCGGTTCGTCATTTTTCTGCCGCAGGGGGGAAATTTATTGCCGCATCTGCGCCAGAAAACCTCCTGAACCTTCCTTTCCGGATATAAAATCAGTATAGAATTTTATCTTTAACCCCGTTGTGCCGGTGTTTATTACACATTGGCACGAGCTTTGCATTTTCTCCAGCAAGAAAACATTAAAGTTGGAGAGAAACATGCCGATAAGCTTTGATTCCGCTCTGGGTATTCACCCGCAGGCGCTGGTTATACGTGCCCGTCGTGCTGAACTGCTCGCTTCGAATCTTGCCAATGCCGATACTCCCGGTTACAAAGCCAGGGATATTGACTTCAAAGAGGCATTAAATGCCAGTCTGCAAAAGCCGGTCACCTCGCCCTCGAATAATGACCCGCTTTCAAGTAGCCCTTTTTCCAATGCTCTGGATCAGCCTGTATCAGCCAACACTTTGCTGGTAACCAATAAACGCCAAATTGCCACACCAGTTGGCGATCGGTTGACCCTCAGTAGTACAGCGATGGGTAATATGGCAATGGAACCGAAGTATCGTATCCCCGACCATCCGTCACTGGATGGCAATACCGTGGATGCGTTGCGGGAAAAAGCGGCCTTTGCGGAAAATGCATTACATTACGAGGCCAGTCTGACTTTTCTCAGTGGTAAATTCAGAGGGCTGATGGCAGCGATTAAAGGGGAATAATAATGGGATTATATAATATTTTTAATGTTACTGGTTCAGCCATGAGGGCACAGAGCGTGCGCTTAAATACAGTAGCCAGCAATCTGGCGAATGCTAATGTTGTAGCGGGGAGTAAGGCGGAGGCGTATCACGCCCGTCAGCCGGTTTTTTCAGCAGTAATGAACAGTCTTAATCCTCAGCAGGCCGCGATACCGGTGCGGGTCGATGGTATCGTAGAAAGTAAGGCAAAACCGATTGAGTTGTATGAGCCGAATAATCCTAAAGCAAATAAAAATGGCTACGTTTATAAATCCAATGTTAATACAATTGAGGCGATGACAAATATGATAGCGGCATCTCGCTCCTATCAGAATAATGTGGAAGTTTTTGATACCGCCAAACAGCTTTTATTAAAAACACTGAGTTTGGGCAGATAAGGCAGATGCACCAGGTTGGTGACTATTTCATAACGAGGAACGACAGGTGACAAATTTAAATTTGAGTAGTGCATTTTCTCCGGCGAATGCAGCGATAGGCGGTTCACTGGCGAATAAGGTGACGGCAACGGGTAAGTCAAAGGTGGATTTAAATCAGGCAAATTTTATTCAGTTACTGGTGGCGCAGGTAAAGAACCAGGATCCAACTAAACCGATGGATCCGAGTCAGTTTATGAGCCAGTTAGCGCAATTTTCCACGGTAAACGGAGTGAAAGATCTGAATACATCGTTTAATTCGCTGGCCGGTAAATTAACTTCTGATCAGGCTTTGCAGGCGGCCAGTCTGGTTGGTCGAGATGTATTGATTGCCGGTAATACGGGAGTACTAAAAAATGGTGGCAGTATTAAAGGCCGGATCAGTCTGCCACAGGCAGCGACTAACATTATTTTGAAAGTCGTCAATGCACAGGGTGCCGAAGTTCGCAGTCTGCCGCTGGGCAGTGCCAGTGCCGGTAATATGCAATTTCAGTGGGATGGCTTCAGGAATGATGGCAGCGCCGCCCCAGTGGGTGAATATCACCTCGGTGTGGAAGCGCTGGTGGGTGGTAAGCAGCAGGCGCTGAAAACAGCAATATCCACCCGCGTAAACAGTATTACATTGGGGCAGAATGGGAGTGCTGCCCAGTTAAATTTAAACAGCGGCATGGCTGTACCACTGGCACAGGTTCAGGCGATTCAGTAAGTCGGTACCCGTTATAACGTAATCATTTCTATTGAGGAGAAAACAATGTCATTTAATACAGCATTAAGCGGGATCCAGGCAGCATCATCCGATCTGGGTGTCATCGGTAATAATATCGCCAACTCATCAACCACGGGCTTTAAATCCTCCCGTGCTGAATTTGCCGATGTCTATGCTTCAGGGCTGGTTGGGGCATCGAATACTACGATTGGGCAAGGGGTGCGCCTGCAAAAAGTGGCCCAGCAGTTTTCGCAGGGTAATGTTTCCTTTACGAATAACCCGCTGGATATGGCGATCAATGGCGAAGGCTTTTTTATGCTTGATGACGGGGGCTCGCGGGTATTTAGCCGCGCCGGTAATTTCAGTCTGAATTCCACGGGTACAGTTGTTAATAATGAAGGCATGGCGCTGTTAGCGCGTAAGGCGGACAGTAACGGGGCGATTACCGGCGGGGTGTCGGCATTGCAGCTTAATTCTGCCAATGTCAGCCCGAAACCAACAGCCATGTTGAAAAGCGGAGTAAATCTGGATTCACGCGATGTAGCAACCGATGCCAACTGGCAGGTGGTTGGCGGGGTGCCGGATACGGCTGGTTATAACTCGTCAACCTCCACCTCCATTTACGATAGTCTGGGTAATGACCATACCGCTACCCTGTATTTCAGCAAACAGGATCCGGTAACCAACCCGAACCAGTGGAATGTACGTACTGTGGTGGATGGCAGTGTATTAAATACCACGCAGGTTACTTTTAATTCAGATGGTTCCTATCAGACTCCGGCTACCATAGCTATTAACTGGACACCAGGTAATGGTGCCACCGCACCGCAGAATTTTACTCTGGATTTATCTCAAAGTACCCAGTTTGGGAGTAATTTTGCGGTCAATAAATTAACCCAGGACGGTTACACCGCCGGTCAGCTACTGGGGCTGGATATTAATCCAGACGGTATTATTTTCTCCCGCTACAGTAACGGCCAGTCGAAACCACAGGGACAGGTGGTGCTGGCGAACTTTACCAATAAGCAGGGGTTGCAATCCATAGGTAAGACCACCTGGGCAGAAACCTATGCCTCCGGCTCACCGATCGTGAGTGATCCCGGCACCAGCGGGCTGGGAAAACTACAGTCAAAGGCACTGGAAGACTCCAATGTAGATCTGACAGAACAACTGGTGAAGATGATTGTAGCGCAGCGTAATTTTCAGGCGAACGCACGCACAATTAAGGCAGAAGATACCGTGACACAGACCATTATTAATATCTAATTATTAACATCTAATTATTAAT
>CAYXNL010000009.1:3567-7568 GCA_964466455.1 uncultured Thiotrichaceae bacterium | reverse complement strand
TCTGATTATTAATCCGTCATTGAGTGATGAACGATAACTTCGGTAGGGTGAGAAAATGGATCGTATGATATTTGTTGCCATGTCTGGTGCCAAAGAGATCATGAAGGCACAGGCGGTTAACACCAATAATCTGGCGAATGCCAGTACCACTGGTTTTAAGGCTGATCTGGAAGCCAGTAGTAGCCGACCGGTTTATGGCCCCGGCTATGCGGATCGAATTTATGCGGTGACTCAGGGCGGTGGTCATGACAATGCCGGTGTTGATTTTTCATCGGGTAGTATTATCAGTACCGGTCGTTCTCTGGATATGGCCATCAAAGGCAAAGGCTGGTTTGCGGTACAAACGGCTGATGGTGGCGAAGCCTATACCCGGGATGGTGATTTAAATATTGACAGTCTGGGTCGGTTGATTACTTCCCGCGGGCAGGTAGTACTGGGTAATGGTGGGCCGATTACCGTCCCTGCCTACGCCAAACTGGATATTGCTGAGGACGGTACGATTTCAGTTCAACCGGTTGGGCAGCCAGTTAATTCACTGGCCGTGATTGACCGTATCAAGCTGGTTAATCCGCCGCTATCACAATTACGTAAAGGTGCTGACGGTCTGATGTATCTGCCACCTGGGCAGACGGCCGATGCCGATGCCAGTGTGACGACCGTATCCGGGGCGCTAGAGTCGAGCAATGTGAATACCATCGGTGCGATGGTCAGAATGATTGAGCTGGCGCGCCAGTATGAAACCCATATTAAAGTAATCAATGCGGCGAAAAAGAATGATGAGGCATCGGCGCAAATGTTGCGTATCAGTTAATCAATATGTGTCTCTATAAAAATTACAGAGCAAGCCGACCGGTCAGGTCGATAAAGAGGAAATAGTTATGAGTTCAGCATTGTGGATTGCAAAAACCGGTCTCGAAGCACAGCAGACCCGTATGGCAACAATTTCAAATAATCTGGCTAATGCCAGTACCACTGGTTTTAAACGCGATCGCGCCGTATTTGCCGATTTAATCTATCAGAATCAGGTACAGGTGGGTGCGCAGTCATCACAGAACACGCTTATGCCTTCAGGTTTAAATGTGGGTACTGGCGTGCGTACCGTGGCGACAGAAAAACTGTTTACCCAGGGTAGTATTATTCAAACCGGTAATCCTCTGGATATTGCTATTCAGGGGCGTGGCTTTTTACAGATCGTAATGCCCGATGGCACCACCGGTTACACTCGTGATGGTTCCATGCAGGTGGATTCGACCGGGCAGTTAGTGACTTCGCTGGGTTACCCAATTGATCCCAGCATCAATATTCCGAGTAACGCTCTTAGCGTGACCATTAGCTCAGATGGTATTGTTTCCGCTACCATTCCGGGCAGTTCCACCCCGACACAGGTGGGTACAATACAACTGTCTGATTTTATTAATCCTACCGGATTACAGCCAATTGGTGATAACACCTATCTGGAGTCGGCCGCCAGTGGTTCACCGGTATCAAGTACACCAGGTCTGGATGGACTGGGAACGATAATTCAAAGTTCACTGGAAGGTTCTAATGTCAATACAGTGGAAGAGCTGGTCAATATGATAGAAACCCAACGTACCTATGAAATGAACTCCAAGGCGATCTCAACAGCCGACCAGATGATGCAATACACAACCAATAATATGTGAGTGATTGTGTGGTGAACCGTATGAAACAGCTTATTATTCTTATGTTTATCCTGGCGACAACCGCCTGTGCCATGCCCGAACGTGGTGCCCCGGCTTTTGCCCCGACAATGCCAAAAGTGGTGAAGGCACAGCCAGACGATGGTTCTATTTATCAAAGCGCCACGTCCTGGCCATTGTATGAAGATGTAAAAGCCCGTCATGTTGGTGATGTGGTCGTTGTTGTGTTAAATGAAAAAACAGCGGCAGAGAAAAAGGCTGGAACCAGTACCAGTAAAAAATCAGCCGTGGCAACGAAAGATGCAATATTACTGGGTGCTCCGGTAACGGCCAATGGTGTGCCTATATTGAATAACAGTTATAACTCGGATGTTGGTTTTGATGGCAAGGGTGATAGCACGCAAAGCAATAAATTAACCGGTACCATTGCCGTTACCGTGAAGAAAGTTCTGGGGAACGGGGATCTGGTGGTACAGGGTGAGAAATGGATCAGTATTAATCAGGGTACGGAATATGTACGTTTTCGTGGCATTATCCGGTCAACTGATATTGACCAGCGTAATACCATTTCTTCCACCCGCGTGGCTAATGCTCAGATACAGTATGGTGGTAATGGTGCCATTGCGGATTCCAGCTCACAGGGCTGGTTGAGTCGTTTTTTCAACAGCTCATGGACGCCTTTCTAGGCCGAATTGCGGAGGGTGATGTAATGAGAATATTTTGCAACAGCCATAATCAGCTACGCTTTCTGGGTACGCTGATTTTACTACTGACCATAAGTGGTTATGCCTATGGGGATCGGATTAAGGATCTGGCCGAAGTTGGCAGTATGCGCGACAATCAGTTGATTGGTTATGGCCTGGTGGTAGGGCTTGATGGAACCGGTGATCAGGTTACGCAGGTTTATTATACTGAACAGACGCTACGTAATATGATGACGCAGCTTGGCATACTTATTCCCAAAGGGGTAACCATCCAGCCAAAAAATGTTGCGGCAGTGATGATACACGCTACTTTACCTGCCTTTATTAAAAAGGGGCAGAAAATTGATGTAACGGTTTCCTCCGTTGGTAATGCCAAAAGTCTGCGTGGTGGCACGCTGTTAATGTCTTCCTTAAAAGGAGCCGATGGCAGGGTTTATGCGATTGCACAGGGCGATCTGATTGTTGGTGGTTTTGGTGTTCAAGGGGCTGACGGTTCCCGTATTGTCGTTAATGTGCCCAGTGCCGGGCGTATTCCCGGTGGCGGGATTGTGGAACGTACCCTGCATTTTCATCTGGGTAAAGGCGACCATTTTACGTTGAATCTGTTTACCGCCGATTTCACCACCGCCAGTCGTATGGCGGAAATAATCAATACTACTTTTGGTGCCGGTACAGCGCGTTCACTTGACCCGATCTCGGTTCAGGTGAAGGCCCCAATGGGTAGTGAGGCCAGGGTTGCTTTTGTCTCGATGGTGGAGAATCTGAAACTTACCCCCGGTGAAGCTCCGGCGCGGGTGATTATTAATGCGCGTACTGGCACCGTGGTAATCAGTAGTCATGTCCGGGTTTCTCCAGCGGCAGTGTCACACGGTAATCTGGTGGTGACGATCGCGGAATCGAAACAGGTTAGCCAGCCGAACGCTCCGTTCTCCAATGCGGGTACTACGCAAGTGGTGAAGAGCAGTCAGGTGAATGTGAAGCAGGAGAAAAATCATATGTTTATGTTTGATCCGGGGGTCGATCTAAATGATATTGTGCGCGCGGTGAACAGAGTTGGTGCCGCTCCCGGTGATCTGGTTGCCATTTTACAGGCATTAAAGCAGGCTGGTGCGTTACATGCCGAGCTGATTGTAATCTAGGGGATTCGACATTATGGCAATGAACGGTTTTACTCATTCGCTGCAAATGCCGTCCGATATTTATACCAATTTAAATTCACTGGCTGCATTACGTGCCGAAGCGACGAGCACAAACAAGGCGCAGAAAGCCAAAGCCACCCATGCGGTGGCGAAGGAGCTTGAATCACTATTTTTGCAGATGATGCTGAAATCGATGCGTAAGGCCAGCCCCGTTGGCAAGTCGGGGGAAACCGATCAGATGCGTTTTTATCAGGATATGTTTGACAAACAAATTGCACTGGATCTGGCCAACCGCAAAAATGGGGGTATTGGTCTGGCTAAAATTATTCAGCAACAATTAAGTGGTACCACAGCAGCGAAAAAAAACTCGGTTGCCGGTATCGCTACACTGCCTGCTAACCGCCTGCATCGTCAGCATATACAAATGCTTAAATCTTCGCTATCACGAAGCGGCGCTACGGCTCACGCACACAAACAGGTGGTTTCAACACAGGCGG
>CAYXNL010000009.1:0-3467 GCA_964466455.1 uncultured Thiotrichaceae bacterium | reverse complement strand
GGTTTCAACACAGGCGGCAGCGGAAAGTTTTCGTCCACAGACGCCACAGCAATTTATCCGTGCGCTATGGAAACATGCGCAACGCAGTGCAGCAAAGCTGGGCGTGAAGCCGGAAGTACTCATTGCCCAGTCGGCACTGGAAACCGGTTGGGGGCAGAGAATGATTAGCGATAGCGGTGGTCGTAATGCTAATAACCTGTTTGGGATCAAGGCGGGTACAAACTGGTCAGGTCAGCAGGTGGCGGTTCGTACCCTGGAATATCATGATGGTGTGGCAAGCAAGGAACAAGCTCGGTTCCGGGCATATCCTTCTCTTGCGGAGAGTTTTGATGATTATGTCCGGTTTTTGCAGTCCAGCCCGCGTTATCAGCAGGCCCTGCGCCATGCAGGTAATGACAAAGAGTATCTGCAACAGTTGCAGCAGGCTGGTTATGCAACCGATCCTGCCTATGCTGAAAAAATCAGCGCCATTACCCAACGCAATAGCTTCGTGCAGGTAATACAGGCAATAAAAAATAATCAGCTAGCGGTAAATAATTACCAGCAGCTGCCGATAAAGCAGGCAGGAGGAATTAATAATGGCTAATGGTTTATTAGGCATAGGCAGTTCTGCTCTGCTTGCCTACCAGCGTACACTAAATACAATTGGGCATAATATTGCCAATGTAAATACACCGGGGTATAGCCGTCAGTCGGTGGAACTTAGTGCCCGCGCGCCGCAGGCACATGGTTTCGGTTTTTCCGGTACCGGTGTCGATACGGTAAGTATCCGGCGCTCTTACAATGCCTATGTTGAAAGCAGTGTCCGCAGTGGTACGTCTGCTGCACAGGAGTATAAAACCTTCAATGGCCTTGCCGTACAGCTGGATAATGTTCTGGCCGATAGCAGCGCAGGCATGAACACTTCCATCCAGCATTTTTTTAATGCGGTGCAGGATGTCACCAATGCCCCCTCTGATTCAGCAAGTCGGCAGGTTATGTTTAGTGAAGGTAAACAACTGGCAAATCACTTCAACGACCTGGCTGCGTACATTGAAAATACTCGGGGACAGGTTAATAGCACTATTAAAGGCGGTGTAAGTGAAATTAACCAGATCACGAAAAATCTGGCAAAAATAAATCAGGCCGTGGTGGTAGAAACCGGGCGCACAGGTGGCCAGCCGCCTAATGATCTACTGGATCAGCGTGACCAACTGATCCGTAACCTGTCCACGTACGTTAATGTTATCACGATGAAACAGGATGATGGATCAATCAATGTAATGATCGGTAAGGGACAGTTACTGGTACGAGGGAGTCAGGTTAGTAGTCTGAAAACAGTAGTGAAAGATGATGACCCAAATCAACTGGGTATTAGTATTGATGGTGGCAGTGGGCCTGATATTCCCATTGGTGAACATCAGCTTGGCGGGCAACTCGGCGGGGCTTTTAATTTCCGTAACCAAATGCTGGATGCTGCCAGTAACAGTCTGGGTCGGGTTGCACTGGGTATTGCCAGTCAGTTTAATCAGCAAAATCGACGCGGCATGGATCTCAATGGTGCACTGGGTATTGATATGTTTAGTGTTGCCCAGCCGAAGACTCTGGTCAGGCAGGGTAATGCCAGTAATATTAGTGTTAGCTATAACGATATCAGCCAGTTAACCAATCAGGACTACACCCTGCGTTACAAAGGTGGTAACTGGGGGCTAACGCGTAATGATACCGGCCAGAGTGTTGCTATAAGCGGTGCGGGTACAGCGGCTAATCCCTTTATTGCCGATGGTCTGAAAATTGAAATTAATACACCGCCAGCAAGTGGTGACAGTTATGTTATCCGGCCTACCCGTAAAGGCGCCCAGGATATTCAGATGACTTTGGCTAATAGCAGTCAGATTGCCACTGCTGCGCCAGTGATAAGCCGCGCTGCAAATGCAAATACCGGTACGGGTAAAATTAGTGCAGGGAGCGTATTGGATATCAGTAATGCTGCTTTTCAGACGAGTGCCGGGCAGCTAACACCGCCCCTGTTAATTCGCTTTAGTAGTGCAGGGAGTTACGATATTCTGGATAATACCAACCCTGCATCACCGGTACTGCTGGAAGCAGGTATCCCTTACAACGCGGCGACTGGTGGTGATGTTTTTCCCACTCCGGGCGGGCTGGATTATGGCTATCGTATGCGTCTGACCGGTGCCCCGGCTGCTGGTGACAGTTTTTCTACGGAATATAACACGGGTGGTACCGGTGATAACCGTAATGCGCTGTTAATGGCTGGTCTGGCTACAGCAAAAACACTAAATGGTGGTAGTGCCAGTTTTTCTGAAAGTTATGACGGCATGGTGGCGGATGTTGGTACCGGTACACGCCAGTCAGCAGTCAATTCACAGGCACAGCAGCGTCTGCTGGATCAGTCATTGGCCACACGTGAATCGATCTCCGGCGTGAATCTGGATGATGAAGCCGCTAACCTGGTACGCTTTCAGCAGGCATATCAGGCAGCCGCACAGGTGGTTGCTACGGCCAATAAATTATTTGATACCTTATTAAATGCGGTTGGACGCTAGCCGAGGGAACTATTACAATGCGAATTTCTACTTTTCAGATATATCAGCAGGGGGTGAATGCGATGCTTGACCAGCAGGCTTCGTTGGCAAAAACCCAGCAGCAATTATCGACCGGTAAAAAAATACTTAACCCCAGTGACGACCCCTCTGCATCCACCCGTATATTGAAGCTGGGACAGTTAATTGATGTTAATACGCAGTATCAGCGTAATGCGGACAGTGCCAATACACAATTGTCACTGGAGGATAATGTGTTGACACAAACCGGTGACATCTTGCAGCGTGTACGCGAACTGGCTGTACAGGCAAATAATGCACCCCTTAATGCACAGGATCGGCTGGCTATTGCAGCAGAGGTGCGTAGTCGGCTGGGTGAATTATTGCAGGCCGCCAATACAAAGGATGCCAGTGGCAAATATCTGTTTGCTGGCTTCCGCTCAGGAAATACGCCTTTCAGCGGTGATGGCAGTGGTAATTTTACCTATGCGGGCGATCAGGGACAGCGACTTGTGCAGATCGGGCCGGCGCTGAAGGTAGCAACCGGTGATGCTGGCGATAATGTTTTTATGCGGGTAGATAACGGCAGTGGTGGGGTCAGCAGTATGTTTTCCGCGTTGTATGATTTTGCTACTAATCTGGAAAGCAATAACCTCTCACCCAACACCTTAACCCGGATGGATTCGGCGATTAATTCGGTATTAAACACCCGGGCGAGTATTGGTGCACGCCTAAATGCCATTGATAGCCAGAAATCAATGAATGATACCTTTGATATAGCATTACGTAAAAACCGTTCCACACTGGACGATCTGGATTATGCAAAGGCAATCAGTCGGTTTCAGCGACAGAATATAGCACTACAGGCATCGCAACAGAGTTTTGCGAAAATAGAAAAACTGTCATTGTTTAACTATCTGTAAG
>CAYXNL010000008.1:18446-54278 GCA_964466455.1 uncultured Thiotrichaceae bacterium | reverse complement strand
TGTAATCACGATCCACATCTGTTGGGCTACCGTCAGGTGCCGTATGATGGCTGTCGTAATCTACTTTTGCCAAGAGCACCCGTGGCACGGTTGAATCACGCAGACGAACATAAAATTTAACACTGCCATCGGCATTTACTACCGAGGTATTTGATGCCGGTATCATTGATACATCATTTCCCACGCGTGAACCGTTCATGCCAATACCTGTCAGTGAACCGGCATAGGTAAGATCTGTGCTGGTATTGGCGGGGTTGCCGGGGTTACCGGCGGCATCGACAAATTCAAAATTGGCATCGTTGAACTGCAACAGAATATTTTCAACCGATGTATCAGTTGCCGGCCCGGCAAGGTTCAATGTTGCCGGTACCACCGAACATACCGATACCGGATTCCCATTATTCAAGGTTGCCGTTAAGCCCAGTACTGCACGTTCGATATTGACATTCACCGCCTGTTCAAAAGCAGTGTTGCCGACACAACTGGTCGGGCCGCCATTTACCGTGAGCGTGGTATTTTCAAGATAAGCGCCGATATTATTAGCATTAAGCGGATTACCATTTGCATCCAGATTGCCTTCAGGGGAAGTCGCTGCATAGGTCAGCGTCATGGTGTGATTCTGCATATTGGCAGGCAGACTACAGCCGCTTATGGCACCCAGATCAGGGATAAGCAGCGGCCCACTACCGTCACCACCGGTAAAATCGGTAGCTGGATTTAAATCCAGATTACACACCGAAGCACCGTCACTGATGCGCGAAATCTGTAAATGCACCTTTTTACGATTATCAGTCAATACCAGTGGCACACCGGTGACCACATTTGAACGTAATTCTGCGCGGTAGCTGGTTTTGGACCAGATACCGGTAAACCCGGTGGGGAAGGTGTAATTGACGGTAAATGGAATCGGCTCGCCTTCGCGCGGCTGATTGCGTGCGATGCCATCAGTATCACGGGCGCCGGCTTCAAAATTGCCGTCCCCGCCCACACCGATATTCAGCACCGCACCACCCGCCGGATTTTCATTCAGAATAAAGCCGGCTGAACTACTGTTATTAATACTACAGGCGGCATAATTAATACTGGCTGTATTGGTAATAGTCTGCCCCACCAGCCCCGCCGGACAGGTACCATTGACGCCAGCAATATAATCAATTTTCAATACCGGCAAGGCAAGCAGATCGACCCGATCACCACGCCATACTATTGTTGCCTGATCAGGAATCAGCGCCCCTGCACTGTAAGGTGCACCATTAACCGTTACTACCGTGCCGGCCGGAATTGTGTTTATTTTTACTGCCGTTACCCCCAGTGGCAGCGTATCAGTAACCACAAAGTCCTGATTCGTCGGTACGCCATCATCCGGCAGGCTACTCATATTATTGCCACTAATACTCAGGTTATAGCTACCTGCCTGACCGATATTCAACGCACCCGCCGGGGTTGATTTAGTCACATTAACGGTTGGTAGATTGCCGGTCGTCACCCTGGAAAAGCGCAGGGGCGGGAAGAAATCGGTGCCACAGGCATTTTTATATGCCGGGATCCAGTTCAGGTTTCTGTCGGCGGGAGGCGGGCAACTGCTAACACTGGCAGTCAATACAATATTGGCACTGACCCCCGCTGCCAGTGTACCGGTGTAGGTAAACACACCGGCGGCATAAGACCAGTTTGGTGAAGCAACATTATCAACCACAATATTGTAGGCAGCCAGATTTGCCGCCTTGATACTGATATTTTTAGCAATGCCGGTACCGGTATTTTTAACTGGTACGGTCACGGTTACACCCGTCGCCCCGAACGGTATAGTAATTACCGGTGCGGTGTAATCCAGAAACGGGTTTTGTAGATCATAGGGAACAATATCAAAATAGGTGCTGCTGCCACCAAGTCGCTCCGTGGCCGTGGCATCATTACGTAGTAACGGGCAGGAGGTAGCATTCGGATTAACCGCAACTTTTGCAAAAACGGAAAATTCAACAATTTGATTCGTCGCAATATATGGCACAACCAGTGGATTGCCCAGACTGGGGTCGGTAGGCAAGCCACCCAGTGGAACGATTGTTAAGCTGGCCGGGTCAAAGTCTGCTGACAACACATCTTTCATCGAAACATGAAAAACACCACCCTCCCCCGCGCCCAGTAGCGATACCGTATATTCAACCGTGTCACCATCGCCAGCCAGGGTGGTAACCGCTGTTTTAATCAGGGCAATTTCACCTTTGCGCACTTCCACGCTCTGCGTCTGTTTCTGTGTGTGTACACTACTGGGCGTATTGTCTATTGCGTTATAACTCAGGTTAAAGCCAACCTTATAAAAACCGGCAACCACCGAGGGAACAGTATTATCAGTGGTTAAACCCAGATCAAGATTATAACTACAGCCCGGCTCAATCCTGGTATTAGCTGGAAAGCTAACCGTGATCGGGGTACCCGTACCTCCCGGCTGTGTCGCTGTCACACCGTTAATAAGCGGACAGGTGCCGGTAAAGTCAGTTACCGTTACCGCAAACGGGGAAACCGGCAAACGAAAACCAGCAGCAACATCAACACCTAAAGAAAAATTAAACGCGCTGTCGGTTAAGGCTAAACCTGTTGCCGTATTTTGCAGAGTAAGGGTAAAGGTATCACCTGTGGTATTTGTAACTTCGCTACTACCATTCCAGGTACCACCGGCATCCATATAGGTATTACTACGCGCGGGGTCAGTAGAGGTAAACGAACTACCTGTCACCATATTGGCGACTGCCATTGCATTACCCACAGGCAATAGAAAAATACTCCCAGCGATTATTAACCTCGCCAGCAGAACTTTTAGCGGTTTGTTTACTCCAATGAAAAACACTACATTATTACCCATGAACAGCCACTGGCCGTTCACGGAAGCACCTTGTCTGGTTTAAATCTTAAAGTTGTTGGATCTAATTATTTTTATTAACAATTTCAGGCCAAACAATGAGCCATTAAAAATAGCAACACATCTCCTGCACTACGAAAACAATGAATTAATCAAAGTTTCCTCAGGATTATAGCTACTAAGGGATGATTATCTGTAGATATGATGAATTTATGACATTTTTTTGACACTTATTACTGAAACAGATAAAAAGGATACTTATTGTTCAAGACACGCTGTCAATACATCCATGTAAGCTCGACACCCGCATCCCTGCGGCTGACGGTCTTGAACAATAAGTATCCTTTTTATCTATCCTGTTAGTAATTGTCATTTTTCGCACAATAAACCCTAAGAGATTTAACTGGCAGGGAGGAAATCAATCGGATACAGAATAGTTATGGTTGGTACTCCTGCCTTTGCACCAAAGTTAAACCGCTTCACCCGTGCTGCAATCTTTCTATTCAGCTCCGCTGAATCCATATCGCTGGAATCAATCGTACAGGCGGAAACCCTGCCATCTGGTTCAATCGTAAGTTTGAGTACCATTTTTCCCTGCAACGTTGGATCCTTACGCAATTCCCGGTTATAAATACGATACAGGGCAGATTTGTATCGATCAAACACAATCTGAATTTCCTCATCAGTACGCGCCGGTCCCGGCCCCGAACTCAATGGCCGATCCTGACCGGAAAAGCTGGTACCGATAGAGCTCTTGATATGACCGACGCCAACACCACCAATGCTGGCAGCATCATTACCGACATTACGACTAAGCGAAGCAGTATTGATACCACCACTACCAGCACCAATGTTAGCAGTAACCAGCGAACGCGTTGTTTTCCTCGCTTTTCTGCCTTTTCCTTTACCGGTAATTTTTGCAGAGGCACCCAGTTTCTTATCTGTTTTATCATCCAGCAGATCGGCAAAATCATCCTTGAAGGCAAGCAACCCTACGTGGGACGCTTTTTTACGAGCCACTCTGATCTTATCCGGTTTTGCTGTTTTCTTCCGTGGTTTAGTTTTATCCTGATTCTTTTTCTTTTCTTCTTTGTGTTTCTTTCTTACTTTCGGCGGCGGCGGTGGCGCCTCCTGTTTAACAACCAGTTGCGCCAGGCGTTCCGGTACTTTGACCGGTTTAATATAATCAGGGACTGGAATATTCCACATTGGAACCAGAACACCAATAACAAGAGAAACAAGAAGAACAAGAAGCAGGATTTTTCTAAATCTTCTATCATCATCATTACTGTAATTCCAGGGTAACGCTATCTGGCGAAATGGAATTTTTTTCATTTCGCGTACAATCATGAATTCATCCATGCGAGCCTGCTCAAGATCCTGCAAATTCATCGACTCTTCATTCAGTAGATTAATTTTTGCAGTCAGACTTTCAAGCAGAGCTTCCCTTTCACGTTGCGCCGTGGATAATTCGGCAACACGACTATCATAATTAGTGACTAAATCACGAATACGTTTTTGCTGTACCTGTACTTTATCCTGATCGTAATCTTCGCCCCAGAATAGATCGCTACCACCGACTTTTTCCAGTTTCTCAAGTTGATCACTAATTTCACCCAGTACGGTATAGCACTTTCGTTCCCTGTTTAACTCACCCAGTTCCTCGCCATATTCCCCTTCATTATTCTCAAGTTCTTCCAGACGATCATAAACTTCATGAATCTTACGATTAACTTCCTCCTGTTGTTTTGAAATATCGTCAGACACAATAATGCTCTATAGCTACTATTTATTTCTGGCTTTCTGAATTACAGCAAAAGAAATCTTTGTATATCCAGCACTGGCACAACTGGACATGACTTTCTTCATCAGTTTAAACGGCATGGTTCGATCGGCCAGAAGTGTTACCTCCTTATCCAGCGCAATGGATCTGGTGGTGAGACCGATTATCTTTTTACGTTGCAATAGCAGGCGATCCTTTACTGCTATAAGAACAGGTTTTTTTGAATCAATAGCTTCCGATGTCATCATTACCACTTTACCCTGCACCAGTATATTTTTTTTTGTAATCATCACAATGACCGTTTCATGCGGTTTGGTTGTAACGACTGAACCTGGTAATTTAATATTTTTAGGCGGTTGCATTACATCACTGGAGGAAGAATTCACCAGCAGAAAAAATACCAGGATAGTGAACACATCCATTAATGAAACCAGATTTAGACCACTAGTTAGATTGCGTTTACCATGACGCGACATGCGCTTCATGCGTCGGTTCTGGTTCATGGCGCATCCCCAATTGAAATGTCAGGAAATAGAACAACCTGTTGCAGAACATTTGTAGCAACACCCGCACTATTCTTCTGACGAACAAAAGTAGAACGGACCGCATCCATAACAGAAATAAGTACTCTGTATTCAATATTCGGTTCCATCAAAACCATTGCATCAGTCTTGTCAGGATATTTACGCTTGATACCCAATAGATAACCATCCAGCTTTTTCAGATCGTAACGATTGATAAAGCCATCATCCATTACTTTCTGTTTGCTCGTTAATTCCGCATCAGTCAGTAGCGGTAAACGCGCCAGCACCTGTTTACCATTACCAATATCCAGCCCGTTTTTACGCACAATAATTTCAATACTTAGTTGCTGTTTCTGATTTGATCCACCGCCCGCACCAGAGGGTAGCTTTAACTCCATAATAGTAATTCGTGAGAACACCGCTGTTATCAACAGAAATGGAACCAGCACCACCATCAGGTTGAGGAAGGTTGTAATATTGAGTTCAGGATCGTCTTTTTTAGGACGCCTGTAATGATGTTCCCTAGCCATGTTGTGCCGCCAGTACAGCCTGACGTTTGGAGAAATCAGAAATCAAATTTAGTGTTTTAACCGAAGCCATTTCCAGACTGTCGATAATTTCCCCTGTTTTTGATGAAAGCATGGCATGAAAAACCAGTAGCGGAATCGCTGCCATCAAACCGAATGCTGTCGTATTCATTGCGACAGAGATACTGGCTGATAATAAATCAGCTTTTTCTGCTGGGTCAGCATTTGCCACCGCAGTAAATGCTGCAATTAGTCCCATGATGGTACCCAGCAAACCAAGCAAGGTACAGATATTTGCAAACAGTGCAATATATTGAGTACGTTTCTCAAGCTGAGGAATAATTTCCATCATACTTTCTTCCATCGCTATTTCAATATCATCACGACGCCTCACCGAACCCTGACGAGCCAGGCCCATATTCAGCAGACTCGCAATAGCTGAGTTATCATCAGCAACAAGATCACGCGCCTGATCAAATTCTCCGGCATCAAGCATTGGATGAATTTTCTGCCATACTCGTTTATTTACTCGGCCTACACCAAAAAGTTTTTTATAACGTTCAATACAAATCGCCATACCAAAAGCAAATACAACAAGTATTGGATACATAAATATGCCGCCGGTTTGAAAAAATGCCACAAGGCCCCTGATAGTATCCATCATGTACTCCTCACAAAAAATTACTTAAAATAATTCTGAAAAAACCGGGTTATTAATACGTGAACCCTGTTTTTTCTATTGATTTATCAAATAAACCGCTTTATCAAAAATGGTTCATCAAACAATTTCTATTTACCTTTTTTATTATTTACCATGACTTAGATTATAAAAATCAAGTTCGCGTAAAAAAACTGCCTTATCAATCGACCTGTTTGTATTATCCAGTAAATCAGACTTTAGACTGGTCGCCACGCCGACTGAAGAATCCTCCCACGGAACAATATAGAGGGATTTAGGTGCCTCGTTATTACCAATAATCGAAATCCCTGATAACTCCTTGATATCCTGATTTTTATTTTTACCCTGTGCATAAACAAAGGCCGAGTTAAGACAATAAATACACAAAGTAGAATTTATTATAGCTTTTAAAAACATATTGTCATTGCCTCAACCGTTATCAGAGAAATAATAAGTCCATTGCTGATACTAACAGGATGGATGAAAAGGATACCTGGTGTAAATTTACTTACCTGCCAGCCTGAGCTTTACATCTGCTACCCATATTCTTACTTTTTTATCATCCGGTTGATATTTAAGGTAGTCTTCGTACTGTTCCAGTGCGCATTGATAATCATGCATATATAAATCACACAACACCCCGAGATTAATTTTTGCAGGCAGATAACCGGGGTGTGCATTTATCGCATTCTGGTATGCAACACGCGCAGCTTTAAACCGACCTTCTTTGCGATAGAGCAAACCTAACTCATTATTAGCAACAGGATGGCCAATTTCCAGTTTTAACGCAGAAATAAGATTTTCTTCCGCATGTTTATTCCTTAACGGGGTATTTTCAGGCTGGCGAAGATAAGCCATAGCAAGATCTACGTATGGCGCAGGAAGCTGCTTTTCATCAGCAACTACCAATGTGAGTAGATCAATAGCCTTCTGTGTATTAACATTATCCGGCTTCTGTTGTAACAGGGCGACCGCCTGTTCAAATTTTTCCTGAACTTCATCTGTTACAACAACCTGAGCAGGTTTTTCCCTGATAACCACAGGCTGATTTTTTTCCTGTCGTATCTGTTTTTGTGTGCAGGCGCTGAGAAACAGTATATTCATCATGGTTAACAGTAAAAAATAGTACTGTATTTTTTTTCTGTCTATTATCCTGGAAGGGTGTAACTCAATATAAATATTCATTATTTACCTGCCACCATTATTACTCATCCCGTTTTTTTGTGTAGCTGTATTTCTCGGCTTCGTATCTGACGGGCTACTATTCGATTTATCTATTAATATAGATGACTTTGTTAAAGGTTTCTGTACAACAACGGGTTGTATTGTCGTTATTATTTTTCCTGGTCGCTCCGTTTTTCCATAACGTGCCGGCATTAAAACGGCCAGTTTCGCCAGGCTTTTATCAATCCATTTATTATAAACACCAATATCCAGTAACTCCGTATTTTTTTCATGAACGGCAATTGCCTTATCTTCAAAAGGATCGGCCTTGTCCTCGATCATCATATTGTATTGTTCCAGCTCATCACCACTAAGATTAGCCGGACGTTCTGAAGTATTTAGCGCAACGCTGAACTGGTAGTAAATCTCTGCAATATAATAGGTTGCCGCAGCGGTAACTTCACCAACTTCATAATCAACAAGTTTTGTATAGTTTTTAATGGCCTTGCGCATATACCGTTGTTTTTTTCTCAGATTTTTTCTCAGTGGTTTAACCAGTTTAATTTTCTCGAAAGCCAGACGTTCTGGTTCAGCCAGCACCAATGCTGCCTTTGCCGCCAGATATTTTGTGCGGGCCGTACGATTTTTACCGCCATTTTTATCTGTTTCGACAATTTTTCTTAATTGCGCTATATATTTTTTATGTTGTTTATCTTTAAGGTAAATCTCTGCCATTTTATGGCGTGACTCAATTGCATCTTCAATTGGATAGGGGAAATAATTCACCAGCTTTTTATAAACTCTTAATGCACTAACTTCTGCGCCGGATTTTTTATACAGTTCAGCCGCCTGTGACAGGGCATCTCGCCTGAGTGCATTATTATCCGGGTTTTCTTTTTCTATACGTTCAAACTCCGTTGCAGATAACCGATATTTTTTGTCATCCCTGTACACAACAGCAAGTTTTTTTGTAATATCATGCTGTAATTTATTGTCAGGAAATTTCTTTCTGAATTTCGTCAATATAGATTCAACATTCCCCCACTGCTTTAACAGAATTAATTCTGCTGCTGCATCGTATTCTGCCGTAGATATTATTTTTGATGTTGGCGCTACTTTGGCAACACGAAGGAAATTATTTGCAGCCAGTTGATGGTTTCCCAACGTACGAGCCTGATCACCCTGCTTGTAAACAGAAGCGGCAAGATTCTCTATGAGTGATTTCATGCTACTATCATTTTTCGCCGTCAATGAAATTGTCTGATGATAGGCTTTTTCTGCATCTTTATAGTTAGCCGTGTCAAATGATGCATGTGCTATTACCATCCATGCTGATCGTCGAAGCTCTTTATTGGCATGAGGATAAAGTTTAATTATTTTTCGTCCTGTTTGAATTGCATTCTGGTAATCTTCCAGTGCATACATATCTTCTACCGCAGCAACCAGCACAACTGCCGCATGTTTATGTCGCGGAAAATGTTCGGCAAACTTTAGAGAACTACGAATAATTTCACGTTTAATGCCATTACGTTCCGACTGCTTTGCCTGCTTTAAATATTTACGATAGGCATAGACGGCAGCATAACCCGCATCAGCGGCCTTGGTATAGGCTGGATAATTATAGGCGGTATGTTCATATTCGATAGCAGCCTGTTGATAATCTTTCTGTTCCAGCAATAAACCGGCAAACTGGTCATTAAGCACGGGTGCCTGTTTCGCCCTGGGAAATGAACGTAAAAATTCACGATACCATCGCGCCGCTTCATGATAATTTTCCTGACGCTGCCTTTGAAAACGTTTGTTCTGGTATAGCGCATGATAATAATTAGCAAGATCAACCAGATTTGATTTCAAAAAAGCCAGTATTTGAGGGTTTTTGTTTATATCAAAATAAGTCCAGTAATTTGCGTGCAGACTATAGGTAGTAGAAAATTCTTTTTTAGCTTTAACAACAAGATCGGGAAAGCCCCCCTTTTTATATATTTCAATAATTCGAATACCAAAATAAGGGGATTCTTTTGACAGCGGGTTACGCTTGATATAGGCATTGTAGGACCCTGCCGCATCGGAATAACGGCGTTTGCTTAGATAATACTCACCCAAATGACTATAGATACTAGCTTCATAATCACGATGTCCATGTGTTTTAAAATAATCAACAATTGCCGGTGCGCCACCAAGGTAGGAAAAACTCAGACTGATAACACGATAGGTATCATCAATACGTTTTTTTATAATTTTATTTTTAATATTACTCAGGTCGTAACCATTGCTGACTTTATAATCCAGCATCTTCATATAATCAGTCAGCGCTCGTTCGTAAAGTTCCTGTTTGAAATAAGACCATCCCTGCTTATAGAGTGCCAGTTCATAAAACTCCGAGCCAATGCCTTTATCCAGTACGGCCTGATAGGATTCTTCTGCATCAAGATATTTTTTTCTGGTAAAAAAGTATTCCGCACGCCGAAACTGCGCTTCATCTATATGACGGGATTGTGGATATCGGTCGACAAGCTGTTTCAAGGTACGCATGGCAGTATCAACCTGACCGATCTCCTCGTAGGCACGTGATAATTGATAAAGTACCTGATCGTTTCTCTTAAACAAAGGGTATTTCTTTAGCAACCCCTGATACAGTTTGATGGCCTGTTCAGCACCTGTTGTTTGTGCATCAACATCATCTTTTCCTGGATACTTTAATTTATTTTTATTCTTTTTACCTGATAAATTAATTTTTTTCCCTGCTCGTTTTTCAAAAACCTTTTCCGATTCTCCATTCAGATTAGCTATGGGAGTGCCGGTTTTATCCATCTCTGGTGATGAGTGTTTTTTTATGACGGGGAGGACTGTTTGCGGCACATCCATTTGCGTTTTCTGTGAGGCACTGTTAGCTATGGTATTGTTATTCACTCCAGCCAATGGCTTCATCGACTCAGCACCGGAAGCTTTAGTTTTAACCGGTAACTTATCTTCGTCGTAGTCTTTCTGTATTTTTAAATCTGCCAGACGTCTGATTGCCTCAGGTGTCATTGCTGTTTCAGGTGTATGTTTGAGAAAGTCCTCATATCCCTTCATCGCTTTATCCAGGCTGTTATTAACTTTTTCTTCCTTAACCTTAAAATCAATATTATCAAGACTGGCCAGTGTACCGCGGGTGTTGGTAGTATCGCAGGCTGGCAGTAATACACTGGCAGCCGTCAGCATAAACAGGTAAAAATAATATCGTCGATACGGCTTCATTTCGCGCCTTCCAGCGAAGGGTTAACCGCATTTCTTATCCATGGGCCTTTATTTTTTCCTTTGTTTTCATCACCGTGTTTTCTTTCTGACCAGATATTTTTTACAGCTTTCTCTGTGCTATTGTTATTCTTTTCCAGCCTGCGTTTTAACTGTTCATCAAGTGACAACCCCTTATCATTTACTTTCTGTTTATTTTTTTTATGTTTGTTTTTTTCAGGTGCCAATATTTTTTTTGGTGACTTGCCTGTTTGTCCTTTATGCTGGCGTCTGGTTTCTTCATCTTGCTGTGATTTTGTTGCCCGATCATAATTTTCTGCCAGTGCAAATCTTGCCTTGATCTGATACGCCTCCAGCCGTTTTCGACGTGCATCAAGCTCACTACTTGCCATAGCCTCAATAATACGACCCTGTTTAGCCATAACACTATCAAGTTTTTTCTGCTCGGCATGCAAATGTGTTCTTAGTTGACGAATAATACGGTCGTAACCTTCGTAACTTTGCGTTGCGGCCTGCCGAGTACGAATAAATGAGTTATAACGTAACTTTAATATTTCAATAATACCGTCAAGCTGGTGTAAGTCGTTATAGGCATTGGTCAGCCGTTGATTAAATTCACTACGTACCCGCCATAGTATTACTCCGTTCAGGCGCGCAATTCTGTCATCTATTTTCTTATTTCTCAGCTGCGGATGGGTAACAAGATACTGTTTTATTCTGGTAAGACGGTCTAGTGCAATACGTTCATCAGCGGTCGCCAGATATTCTGGACGTGGCGCAATTAACATATTATTTATTTTTGTGTTGAGATTATTACGTTGTTCCAGCCTGAGCTTCATTCGCGCATCAATTTTTCTAAATTTCTCTCCAATAACTGGCAATAATGGCTGCTGGTAGCTACGACGTAAATTAATCAGTTCTTCATAGGCATCCAGTGAATCCAGCCATGTAACAAGATAGTGACGTAACCTGGAAAGGTCCATATAATTTTTATAGGACTGCTGAAAATTATTTGATGCGAGTAAATCAAGCAGGTAGCGGGTTTCCGGTGTATCAGGTAATTTACGTAAACTAACTACCCAATTTTTATCCTTAGCTGCATGTTTATCCAGCAGTGCTTTTAAAAAATTACCTTCACGGATACTTTTTATAGATTCATCCAGACGATTAATTTCATGGGAAAATACATCCATTGCTCTGCTATACAGGTTTGCTGATTTTCCATACACCTTTAATTTACTGTACGCATAGGGTACAGCCATCATCGCTTCCTGTACTGCTGCATTGGTCTCATTACGTTGAGATAATAATGTCCATGGAACAAGTGCCCGGTCATAATGCCCCTGTGAAGCAGATACCCAGCCTGAACCCAGTAATGCACGATTAGAAAAGGGGCCCTGCAAACGGACACGATCAAAATATTTTTTTGCCTGTTTTGCATCCTTTTTCTCTACATAATGATAAGCCAGTTTTAAATTGGCCTTATCTTTCAGAGCAAGCACATCTTTTTTATTACTTTTTATCTGCCCGAGCCGATCAAATATATGTATGCCCTGTTTTTCGCGCCCATCACTTATTAGCGCAGTACCAAGGTTATACAATACATAACCTTTAAATATCTCTTCATTTTTAAGCGACTGTAAAATATTAACCGATTTATTGAACTGACCTGTATCAAGGTAGGCAAGTGCCCGTAAGTACGCTACTTTCTGTTTGAAATGATCTGTCTTCTTTCTACGCAATATATCCAGCGAATAGAATGCTTCATAGTGTGATTTCCTGGGTTCTTTCTGTATCAGATTCAGTGCATACAATACCTGCTGTGGTTCACCCTTTTTATAGTACAATCGACCAAGCTGTAATGCAGCACGATTGCGGGTTGCAACATCCACCCCTGCACCCAGTACTGCCTGGATAGCATCGCCTGCTCGCTGAGTCATCCGGTATTGTAATTCAATATCACCTACTGAAAATTTTGCCTGACCAATATTGCTGTATAGTGGATCCAGTTTCTTTTCATCCACATCAGAATACTGATTAAGCTCATTATCAAGCTTACTAAGCGCCTCAAAATATTTATTCTGGTAGGCATCAAAAAGCACTTCGCCAAAAAACAGATCATGTAATTTGACGTGACGCAGATCTGTGTCTGCATATGCGGGTAATACCAGAAAACAGGTGATACCTGTTATGAACAGGCGAGTAACGCATCGCATAATAAATACAATTACCAGTCTTTGAATCGTATTTTCTGATCGGATGAACTGGAGCCGGTAATAAGTACTTCAACAAATTTCGGCCCTACCGTTTTTGTTACAACATATTTGCCGCTACGCTGGTAGGCATCGCCAGATTCTGATCTGCCAATAAAACGGATAATCAGATTATGATCACCTGTTTTTATATTACCCGTATAGATACGCTGTACCCCCCCCTCCCTTAACGCCTGTAATTCCTTAAATGTATACACGTGCTGGGCGACAATTTTATTGTCCATTTTTACCCGCATAGAATCGAGTAGAAATTTTTTATTCCCCTGTAATCCAACAAAAACGGATACCTCAGTATTGGACGGATAAAGAAGCTTCTCTTCCAGTTGTGATAATTCAACACTCAGATTCAGTACATCTTTTTTAATATCCTGAACCTGCTCATCCAGACCCTTTATCTGTGTATTGCTAACCGGTTGTGCATATAAAACTGTTGCATACAATAAATTAATAATTAAAAACAAGCACTTGACCATAAGCTATCCCTCAGTAATTGCCATCAAATGGCCATTACCAGTCTATTCACAACCTGATTTTTCAGGTTTCGTAACTTACCAAGTATATTCAAATAATTCTGAAATGCCCGGTATACAGGGGTTTTTATACAAACAGGTGGAAATTAAGACGAAGGAGATTAAACACATTAGCGGTGGTGGACTATTATTCAGCGCGTTTATGTGAAAATTTTAAAAACAGACTGTTTCGCTAATAGCATGATGCTTTCAGTTACTGACAATTATAATCTCAGCGGAGAATTTCAGTGAATACCCGCCCGGACGGTTGTGAAATACTATGTTTCTATTTATAGTTCGCTGATGATTACACGAATGGATAATTATGGCTAAAACCGGCTAAATCCCCCAGCCAAACAAACCCTGGGAGCCTGTCCGAGAATAGGAGCCGTAGCGAGGGCGAGCGATTTTGAGTCCGTTTTTTCGACTCAATGAGGCTAATAGCAGGACTATTTAACGAATTTAGTCGGGAAAACGGGCCAAAATTCGCCTGGTCGCGGTAGGTCATCTATTCTCGGACAGACTCCTGGGAGATTTTACCTTCTGATTTCTCAACATGTTCTTCCTGCTGCTCTGTAACTTCCTTGCGTACCTTATCCATATCCAGGTCTTTTACCTTAGTGATGATTTCCTCCAGCGCAGTTTCCGGTAACATGCCAGCCTGCGAGAAAACAGCAATTTGCTCACGAATAATCATTAGTGTCGGAATGGAGCGTATCTGAAAACTAGCCGCCAGTTCCTGTTCATCTTCTGTATTTACTTTGGCAAAAATAATATCATCATGTTTTTCTGATACCGCTTTATAAATTGGTGCGAACGATTTACACGGCCCGCACCAGGGAGCCCAGAAATCAATAATAACAATATTATTATCATCAATCGTCTGTTTCAGGGTATCTTTGGTAATATCTATGGTTGCCATATCAGCCTCATCTAGTAAATTATTACTGAAACAGATAAAAAGGATACTTATTGTTCAAGACCGTCAGCCGCAGGGATGCGGGTGTCGAGCTTACATGGATGTATTGACAGCGTGTCTTGAACAATAAGTATCCTTTTCATCTATCCTGTTAGTATGTAGCAAGTTTACCCTATATTATTTACCAACAATACTGTGGCCTGGTGAAAGGGGCAGACGTGGCATGGTTATTTCAGGATATTTACCGCTTAATGTAGACAGAAAAGCCACAATATCTTTTACATCCTGATCTGATAGATTCCTGTTCAACTGGACCTTAGCCATAATTCGCACCGCTTCATCAAGGTTGTTCACAGAACCATTATGAAAATACGGTGCGGTATCGGTAATGTTTCGCAATGTTGGCACACGAAACATATGTGCATCTGCCGCTTTGCCCGTTACCTGCTGACGCCCTTTATCAGCATCAAGTGCATATTTGGCAACATATTTATTGTTGGTAAAAGTAGGGAATTTTGCATAAAAACCCTGCCCCATCGGGAGTTTTGGCCCATCAAAGTTGGCACCGGAATGGCAGGCAGTACAACCGGTAGAAGCAAATTTATTCATCCCTCGTTTTTGCTGTGTGGTCAGGGCGTTTTTGTCCCCCTTCACATAACGGTCATAACGGCTATCGGGGGTAATCAGGGTGCGCTCAAATGCAGCCATCGCTTTTACTGCGTTATCAATTGTCATCGCATTGTGCCCGAATACTTTTTCAAACTCGGGCTTATAACCGGGAATGGCACGTATGCGGCTCATGGCTTTTTCCAGACTGGAAACACCCATTTCCACCGGATTGGTTATCGGCCCTTTTGCCTGATCTTCGAGCGATTTTGCCCTGCCATCCCAAAATTGTACGGAGTGAAAGGCCGCATTCCATACCGTGGGGGCATTGCGAGTACCGGTTTTACCGAACACACCCATTGAAACCGGACGGCCATCACCACCACCTGCCATGATATTGTGACAGGTATTACACGATACTGTGCCGCTTGCAGAAAAACGTGGATCCATAAATAACTGCTTGCCCAGTACCACTTTTGCCGGGGTGGTCGGATTATCGGCAGGTGCCGGTGCCACATCAGGCAATGCCTGCCAGTCAGCAGATGCTGTTGAAGATACCGTAAATGCAAAAGCGGCTATCAGTATATGGGTAATTTTTTTCATTCCAGACCTCGTTAACATGTTAAAAAACAGCATTTTATCCGCTGTGTAAATTATTAGAATGATTCTATTATAATAAAGAACGGAAATATTATCAAGTGCTTATACAAAAACAGGTAATATAGCTTTCAGTTATTCTGCCTTAAAAACCAATAGAGATTAGTAACTCCGGATAGGTGTTGGAGCATTCCCCGATATGACAGTCGGGATATTTTTCATAGACCAGCCCACCACCGAGATGAACCCCCGAACGACTGGAAAAATAGACGCCACCGCGGTAACCATAGGAATTCTGGTTGGGGATGCTACTTGCATTAACAAACGTCCGCCGATAAAAGACACCGACGTATGGTTTTATTTTTGCTTTGAGCGGAAGCACGTATGTAATTTGCGGGCTGATTTTTGCAATTGACGGGCTACCGGAGAACCAGTACTGCGCATCGACACCCAGCTCCAGGCCATTAACTACATAATAACCAAAACCGGCACCCAGAATAATATAGTTTTCATTAAAAGACTGCCCTGAACCTAATAATACCGAAATATTTTTACTGCCCTGTTCAAAACCTCCCGCATACACCTGTGTTGGTAGTATGAAAAAAAAACTTAATAAGACCCAGATCCATTGACGAATGGATTTCATTTTTCTGCCTCCTTATAGTTAAAACCATATAGTTAAAACCATTTTTACTTTTCAGTGATACATACCCGGATACAGGTAATCAGGATCGACCGTATAAATCCCGGTATAAACCATCACGAACAATCAGCTCATCATGGTGACCTTCATCAATAATTCTGCCGCTATCAAATACCAGTACGCGATCCGCCTGACGCACGGCACTGAGGCGATGGGCAATAATCAACGTGGTTCGATTTTGCAGAAAAGCGTGCATCGCCTGATGTAATCTTGCTTCAGTTTCCGTATCCAGTGATGAAGTCGCTTCATCCAGGATAACCACTTTTGGCTCGGATAATATCATACGTGCAATCGCAAGGCGTTGGCGCTGGCCACCGGATAAACGAATACCGCTGCGACCAATAGCCGTATCCAGCTGCTCAGGCATGGCCGCAACCGCTGCTTTCATCTGCGTAATCGCCAGCGCGTGCCAGATTACCTCGTCACTGTGTCCCCGCCCCATAGATAAATTTTCACGCACCGTATCATTAAACATTGCTGGATGCTGCAATACTGTTGCGACATGCTCGCGTACCACATCCAGACCTATCTGCCGCAGATCAACACCATCAAACTTCAGGCTACCGCTATCTGCTGCGTACAGTCCGATAAGTATCTGCACCAGTGTGGATTTCCCACCCCCGCTGGCACCAACCAGTGCTACCTTCTCACCGGCTCCAATCGTTAGCGATACCCCGTCAAGCACATTGACATTCTCACCGTAGGAAAAACGGATATCCGTCAGCTCAATAGACACGGTGTGTTTACCCGCAAAGGGATTATTCAGGTGCGGATACTGTGGTTCCTGATGCAATATCAGTAATTTATTGATTCGCTCCAGTGCTGCATTAGCGCCGTAATAACCATACTGGATACCCAGAATTTCCTGCATTGGCCCCATCATAAACCAGAGATAGGCATAGACCGCAAACATTTCACCAATACTTAAACCCGAAAATAGTACCAGCACCATACTCAAACCACGGAATATCTCAAACCCCATGAGAAAGATAAAAAAGGACAGACGGTTTGCAGCATCACTTTTCCAGCCATAGGCGGTCATGGTTTCCCGGACTATTGCGGCCCGTTTAATCACCCTTTGTACATAGTGCTGTTCGCGGTTACTGGCGCGAATCTGCTGAATGCCATCCAGGGTTTCAATCAACGCCTGCTGAAAAAGCTCAAAAGATATATTTTCATTACGTTTCAGATTTTTAACTTTTTTACCCATGACCATAGTGAAATAAATCACCACCGGGTTCACAAATAGAATAAACAGGGCAAGCTTCCAGTTCATCCATAGCAACACACCCGCTACTCCGGTAACCGTAATCACTGAGACCACGAATTTACTGAGGGTTGTGCCGATAAATTCATCAATCGCGCCCACATCGGTAACCAGATGCGAGGTAATCGCCCCAGCCCCCATTAATTCATATTCGGCCATAGACACCCGTTGCAGGTGTTGCAACAGACGCGAGCGGATCTGAAAGGTAATCGCCTTCGCCACAATGGTAAACTGGCGCGTTTGCCATACCAGCAGTATTAAAGAGATAAACCGCATCAGCATGGATACCAGCATCACCGTTACGATAACCATGGTCGGCCCCACCCAGTGGGCAGGTAGCAGCCAATGAACCGCAGCAACCATTCTCCCAGGTTTATGTAGCAAGACTTCATCCACCAGCAGCGGCATCATCAATGGAACCGGTACGCTTAATGCCACTGACAGCAGGGCAAGACACTGTGCGTATAACAATGTTTTTTTATGGCGCATAGCCATGGAATAAATGTCGGTCCAGTTCATCGGTATATTAACGTTTATTCGTGCCCGCAGACTACCACTTGCGTGTAAGATATTGATGCAAAATTGAATTATTTCAATATGTGATTATCATAATGGATGGATATTATATAATACCCATTTCCTGTTTCGATGGGCAATTAAATTAAATGGCTACCTTTTCGGCCAGTAGAACCTCTCGGCAAAAAATATGCCTATAATCTACAGATAGTAACATTTATTTACTGACACCTCAGGGTTCAATATGCCATAATTTTCATTGTAGAAATCGGCAACCTGATGACACGGCACGGGGTACGCCCTAATTTATTATGGATCAGAACAGTTATTACAAACATTTTGCAGGCAGGAAACCGGTTGTACAACGCAGAGCTAATACCCGGGCTGATACAACCAATGCACAGTTTCTTGCCAACCTGAGCGCAGCAATACGTAATCAGGAACTGCTGATTCACTATCAGCCTCGCTACGATATACTTACCGGTCAGGCTCGCTATATGGAAGCACTGGTACGCTGGGAGCGACCCCAACTGGGGGTTTTTTACCCCTACACTTTCCTCAAAGCTGCTGAAGAAAATGGACTGATTTTCGCCATCGACCTGTGGGTATTCGAGCAATGCTGCAACGACCTGATCTGGCTGCGTAAAAATATCAGTAACCATCTGAAAATAGCGGTTAACATTTCCTCTCTGGACTGTGAAAGCGTTTATTATTCACAAAAACTAATCGATCTGTGCAAAGACTATCATTTAACACTGTCTGATTTTGAGTTTGAAATTTCTGAAACGCAGGCACCCAGTGACATACGAAAAGTTATTGCCTTCTGCAAAACGCTGGGAGCACATGGCGCAAGATTCTGCCTCGATAGCTTCGGTACCGGGCACGCTTCACTGACACGCCTGCTGGAATTACCGGTAAACAGTATTAAAATTGACCATAGTTTTGTTGCACAAATAGGGGAAACCGGCCACAGCGAACAGATTATTAGTCAACTGTTAAAACTTGCTCGATCACTTGATCTGACGACGATTGCAGGAGGAGTTGAACACAAATATCAATATGACTTTCTAACCGAGTCCGGCTGTGACCAGATGCAGGGATTTTATTTTGCAGCTCCCAAAAAACTAACGGATATTAAAAAAGACAGACTGTTTATTGCAGACGATAAAAAATTCAGGGAATAATTACAACTTACCCCCTTTATTCCTGCTGCACACCATTCCTGCCGCATACCGGCACGTCACATTCACCCCTTCCTTTTATATTGTTTTTCGCTCACGCGCTTTACTGTACAATCAGTCTGCTTAGCGTATTAATAACAGCAGATCATTCCTTATGGCTAATAAATTACAGGCACTAATTTTTGATGTTGACGGCACACTATCTAATACAGAAGCTGACGGACACCGTGTTGCTTTTAACCGGGCTTTCGATGAATACAAACTGGGCTGGCACTGGGACATCGACACCTACGGCAAACTGCTGGCTGTTACCGGTGGTAAAGAACGGATGAAATATTATGCCAGTGATTTTCTGCATAACCAGAACCTGCCCGATCATTTCGATATTCTTATCCCGCAACTGCACCAGACGAAAACTCGCTATTACACTGAACTACTGGCAACCGGCGCCATTCCACTACGCCATGGTGTCGAACGTCTGCTCAATGAAGCCCGTGAACACGGTCTGCGCCTGGCCATCGCCACCACCACAACCCCGGCAAATGTCACCGCCCTGCTTGTTCATACTCTGGGTGAAGCATCCATCGACTGGTTTGAAGTTATTGCTGCCGGTGATATAGTCGCTGCGAAAAAACCTGCTGCTGATATATATCACTACGCACTCACACAAATGCAACTAAACTCCGAACAGTGTCTGGCTTTTGAAGACTCCGCCAACGGACTGCGTTCCGCTCTGGGTGCCAATCTGAAAACCATCGTCACCACCAACAGCTATACCACTGAACATAATTTTGACGGGGCCTGCATTGTACTCGATGATCTGGGCGAACCGGATCAGCCATTTACGGTTTCGCATGGTGCTGCCAACGGTTACAGTTTGGTAAATATCGACATGCTCGAAGCACTGCATAAGCAGTAATAACCAACCGATAACCCTGCTTTTTGCAACGACTGTCGTAGCACCCGTATTGAGCCAGTGAACACACTCCTCATTCTGTACCTGCTCACCGGCTGCTTCGCTGGCTTTACAGCCGGGCTACTGGGCGTGGGCGGCGGACTGATTATTGTGCCAGTGCTGTATTATATATTTTCCTCACAGCTAATCGGTGCCACCATCGAAACTGGGCAGATTATGCATATGGCACTGGCAACCTCACTGGCAACCATTGTTATTACTTCTCTTTCCTCCAGTTACGCTCACCATAAAAAACGGGCTGTTTTATGGAAAACAGTAGGATTACTCTCGCCAGGTATTGTCGCCGGTGCCTGGGCAGGTGGCCTGTTTGCCGCCCAGCTAAGTAGCAATATTCTGAAACTGGTATTTGCCCTTTTCGAGCTGCTGATGGCATTACTGTTACTAAGCGGTTTTCAGCCGGGTAAACGCCATCGGGATGAAGTTGCATACTGGCAACCAGCGCTAAGCGGAAAATCAGCCATAAATGGTGGTTTTATTATCGGTTTAGTCTCTGCCATTGTCGGCATTGGCGGTGGCAGCCTGAGCGTCCCCTTTCTACACTGGTCCGGGATCAAAATAAAAAACGCCGTTGCCACCTCGGCTGCCTGCGGACTACCTATTGCCCTGTCTGGTACCGCCTCCTATATCTATACCGGCTGGCATCAGCCATTTCAGCATCTAACCACGCTGGGTTATGTCAATATTACCGCCTTCCTTGCCATTAGCATGACCAGTCTGATTTTTGCCCCATTCGGCGTAAAACTGGCTCATGCATTGCCCGACAAAACGCTGAAACGTATTTTCGCTATTTTTCTGTTGGTGCTCAGTATAAGGATGTTTGTGCAGTAATACGCTTTTATTTATCTACATTCTGCTGCATCCACAGCTCCAGCGAAGTCAGGTGCCACAGTTTACTGCCCTGCAAACGGGTAAAATGATCTTCCGGGTGTTTCAGTAATTTTTCAACATAAGCCGGGTTATACATGGCGCGCTTTTTTGCCTCATCGCAAAGCAGCACCGCTTTCATAAAATCGAGAAACTCACCACGTACATATTTTAATGCCGGCATTGGAAAATAGGCCTTGCGCCGGTTCACTACCTTATCGGGCAAAAAACCACGCGCCAGTTCCTTGAGTACATATTTACCACCATTGGGTAGCTTCATCTCCGGCGGCATACTGGCAGCCAGTTCTATCAACTGCGTATCCAGAAAAGGCACTCTTGCTTCCAGCCCCCAGGCCATGGTCATATTATCCACACGTTTTACCGGATCATCGACGATTAGTGTAGTCACATCCAGTGCCAGGACTCTGTCGAGATAGTCATCTGCTTCGATTTCATCTAGCAAACCCTCAATCAGTGATGACGTTACATCCGTACCATAAAAAGGCCTGGCCACCGTTTCCAGATATTCATCATGACTGCGGTCGAAGTATTCATCGGAAAAACGGTTAATCCCCGGCGTTATTGAATGATGCATACGTGGATACCAGAAATACCCACCGAATACTTCATCCGCACCCTGCCCGCTTTGCACCACTTTAACGTGTTTGGAAACCACCTCAGACAACATATAAAACGCGACTGCGTCCTGGGCAAACATGGGTTCTGCCATATTGGCAAAGGCTTCCGGCAGACGCGGCAACACCTGATTATTCGCTACCATTAACTGGTGATGCTCGGTGTCAAACCTTTGCGCTACCGCATCAGAATATTCAAACTCGTTGCCTTTTTCCTGCGGCGCATCTTCAAAACCAATAGAGAAGGTTTTTAACTCTTTCTGTCCCGCCTCTGCCAGCAGCCCCACCAGCAAACTGGAATCAATACCACCGGATAACAGCACACCGACGGGTACATCAGCAATTTTTACCCGTTTTTCAACCGCCACTCTTAAACCGTCATGAATTACCTGCACCCAGTCCTGCTCCGTCATCTTTTTATCGGGCCGCCTGGCGGTTAATTGCCAGTAGCGTTTTTCCACCACCCTGCCATTTTTTTTAACCAGCCTGTAATGCGCTGGCTTAACTTTCTGTATGCCTTTTAAAATGGTATTTGGTGCCGGAACCACAGCATGCAGGCTAAATAAATTATGCAGGGCAAAACTGTTGATATTTTTATCAATGGCACCATCGGCGTGAATAAGCGCCTGTGTATTAGAAGCAAACAATAAACGCTGTTTTGTCTGTGAATAATACAGTGGTTTGATACCCACGCGATCACGAGCCATCAGTAACTGCTGTTTTTTATTATCCCAGATAGCAAAAGCAAACATGCCCTGCAATTTTCTTACGCAGCTTTCACCCCACTCGATATAGGCACGTAAAATTACTTCACTATCACCATTAGAAGTAAACACATGACCACGTGAGCGCAGCTCCTTTCTTAAATCAGGATAGTTATAAATGGTGCCGTTAAATACCAGCGTGACATCCGTTGCCTCATCATGCATCGGCTGTGCCGCTTTTTCACTCAGATCAATAATGGCCAGGCGTTGATGCCCCAGTGCAATCGGTGCTTTAATGTAAGTACCAGCAGAATCCGGCCCGCGCTTCTGCAATTTTTGTTTCATGCGCTCAATCACCTGCTGCTCAGGCAACTGATAATCAAACCTTAATTCACCACATATTCCACACATAAATTTTGAGCCGTAACCCTGTAGGGCGGATGATTTTCACATGCCCACAGGTAATATTCAATCTCCGGCGTTTGATTCCCCGCAGCTTGCTACAGAGTAATTTATTTCTCATGGCATAACCACAGAGCTGTAAACTCTCCTGGATAGCATGGAACTAGAAAAACCTGATAAAGTCCAATGTACACGCTAATGAAGTGAACCCCTAATTCCGCTACAGATTTTAAGTTTATCTATAACAGACATTATGGTATAATTTAAACTGAATCTAATAAATTAAATGAGAGACGAACATGGCCTTTGAATTACCCGCACTGCCCTTTGCCAAAGATGCGTTGGCACCCCACATTTCCGCAGAAACACTCGAATATCATTATGGCAAACATCACAATGCTTATGTAACTAACTTGAACGGTCTCATTGAAGGCAATGAATTTGCCAATATGTCGCTGGAAGATATTGTTAAAAAATCCACTGGCGCTGTTTTCAATAATGCCGCCCAGGTCTGGAACCATACGTTTTACTGGAACTGTCTGAGCCCGAATGGTGGTGGTGAACCCACTGGTGCACTGGCAGATGCCATTAATAAAAAATTCGGCTCCTTTGATGAATTTAAAAAAACCTACAGTGCTGACTGTGTAGGCAACTTTGGTTCCGGCTGGACCTGGCTGGTTAAGAATGCGGCGGGTGAACTGGAAATTGTTAAAACATCCAACGCTGGCTGCCCGATCACAGAAAACGGCATTACCCCGCTGATGACCTGTGATGTATGGGAACATGCCTATTATATTGACTACCGAAACGCCCGCCCTGCTTATGTTGAAGCATTCTGGAAGCTGGTCAACTGGGAGTTTGTTGCGGGTAATTTCTAAGCTGACAATAGCTCGAAAATCAATAAAAACCGGCGGGTTGCTGTAAGTACAGCAACCCGCCTTTATTTTCCAGCTCCGCGTCATACCACCCCCGGCATTTGATTTAGACAAAAGTGCAGGTATAATTCGCCCTTTAACAGGGTTTTTAAGCGGCAGCACGACTGCCGCTTTTGCTTTTTGTATAATTCAAACACACACACCATGACAACAAACGAACACCTTATGAACACCTACGCCCCGCTTGGCGTAACCTTTGAACACGGTAAAGGTGCCATCCTCACCGATACCCGAAACCGGCAGTATCTGGATGCGCTTTGCGGTATTGCCGTTTGCGGCCTCGGGCACGCCCACCCGGCAATCACCGAAACCATCCGTAAACAGGCGGGCAAACTGCTGCACACCTCCAATCTATACAATATTGAAAAACAGCAGTTACTGGCCGACGCACTAACCCGGATCTCTGCACTTGATCGTGCCTTCTTTGCCAATTCCGGTGCCGAGGCAAATGAAGCCGCAATTAAACTGGCTCGCCTGTATGGCCATCATCAGGGGGTGGATACTCCAACCATTATTGTTATGGATAAAAGCTTTCACGGACGCACCATGGCAACCTTGAGTGCTACTGGCAATCGCAAGGTACAGGCTGGCTTTGAACCACTGGTACAGGGCTTTGTCCGCGCCCCGTACAATGATATTGATGCGGTTAAAAATATTGGTGACAACAACAGCAACATTGTCGCTGTCATGGTTGAACCGATACAGGGTGAAGGTGGCGTGAATATACCCGATATCACTTATCTGAACCAACTACGCGAACTGTGTGACAAAAAAAGCTGGCTGCTGATTCTTGATGAAATTCAAACCGGCATGGGCAGAACCGGCCAGTGGTTTGCCTTTCAGCACAGCACGATTAAACCCGATATCATGACACTGGCAAAAGCGCTGGGTAACGGCATGCCAATTGGTGCCTGTCTGGCAAATGAAAAAACTGCCGCCGCAATGAAACCTGGCAACCATGGATCTACCTTCGGCGGTAATCCACTGGCCTGCGCTACGGCTATCAGCGTGATTGAAACCATTGAAAAGGAGAACCTGATTACCAATGCCCGGCAACTGGGCACGTATTTCATTGCCGGTTTTAATAAGCAATTATCCGACGTTGACGGCGTGCGCGAGATCCGCGGTAAAGGTTTAATGATTGGTATCGAGCTCAATCAGCCCTGCGCAGAACTGGTTAACGCAGCTCTGGATAAAAACCTGCTGATAAGTGTGACCGCCGGGAATGTCATCCGGCTGTTACCACCATTAATTTTTACCCACCAGCAGGCTGACCAGGTTATTGATACCGTCAGCAACCTGATACTGAGCAAACTGCAACAGGCTGCTGCCTGATACACCACACAAGTTATAACAAGAAATTATTATGTCTTCTTCCACTACCACTAAACCCCTTGCTGTACGACACTTTCTGACCCTGACAGATATTAACCAGGATGAATTTAAGGCGCTGATAAACCGCGCGATTGAATTAAAGGCGATGCAGCGCAATGGTGAATTTTTTGAACCCCTGAAAAACAGGGTGCTGGCAATGATCTTTGAAAAATCATCTACCCGTACCCGTGTTTCCTTTGAAACCGGGATGACCCAGTTCGGTGGTCATGCTATTTTTCTTTCTCCGCGTGATACTCAACTTGGCCGAGGAGAGCCACTTGAAGACAGTGCCAGGGTACTTTCCAGCATGGTGGACTGCATTATGGTTCGAACTTTTGAACACCGTAAAGTTGAATTACTGGCTGCGTATTCTTCGGTTCCCATCATCAACGGCTTAACCGATGATGTCCACCCCTGCCAGCTACTGGCTGATATGCAAACTTATATTGAACAACGCGGGGATATCCAGGGGAAAACCGTTAGCTGGATAGGGGATGGTAACAATATGTGCCATTCCTATATGCATGCGGCAAAAATTCTGGGTTTCAAATTAAACATTGCCTGCCCACCGGGTTTTGAACCTGATGAGCGGTTTATTACCGAGTGTAAAGACAATATTCAACTCGGTCACGATGCCCTGTCTGCCTGTGAAAACAGTGATCTGATTGTCACCGATGTCTGGGCCAGCATGGGACAGGAAGAAGAACAGAAACAGCGTGAACAGGCTTTTGCCCGTTTTCAGGTCACATCACAACATTTACAGGTGGCGAATAAGGATGCCCTGTTTATGCACTGCCTGCCGGCGCATCGTGGTGAAGAAGTCAGCGCCGAAGTCATTGATGGTAGTCAAAGCATCGTCTGGGATGAAGCTGAAAATCGTTTACATGCACAAAAAGCACTACTGGAATTTTTACTGGTACAATAAGGGTGTTCTCCCCGGCTATTTCTGTTTTACGGTATATAACAACAGGGTATCAACCATTTTTTACCAGAACCGGCGCTGTCTTTTTTATTACCTGCCTGCTGATTATTCTACCACAACAGGTTTTTGCCCGAACCGACGACGGCACAAAACAGGATTCATGCCAGACGGTGGATAGTCTGGCACCAAAAATAACCGCCCCGCCCCGCTTTTCTACTGACAAACTGCACAATACCTATATCAGTGCCGATTCTTCACGTAGTCTGGTGGATGGCTCAACTTTATTGCAGGGTCGGGTTATTATTCTGAAAAATCAGCTGCGTATTCATTCGGATCGTGCTGATTACAACCAGAAAAAAAACACTTTGCAGGTCAATGGGAATGTTCATGTTGATATACCCAGCCTGTCACTGGATGCGGATAAAGCTACTTTTTCCCTCTCCGGCAAGGCGAAGCATGCAGTGTTCATGAATTCTCGATTTATTCTTCCATTAAAATCTACCGGCCGGAATAAAACCAACACACAAAACCTTAAGGGAATAGCTGCATCCATTACCTCCAGTGGTAATATCTCCCTGCTAAAACAGGCAGAAATAACCAGTTGCCCACTCAACAAGCCCGACTGGTTAATCTCGGCAGACAGCATCGAACTGAATCATGCCGAAGAATATGGACGTGCGCATGGTGTATTGATGCGTTTTAAAGGCGTACCATTTTTATATACTCCCTACATTGAATTTCCCACCAGCAATAAACGCCGCAGCGGCCTGCTGTTCCCTGAATTTGGTACTTCATCATCACGCGGATTTGAATTTGCCCAGCCCTGGTACTGGAATATTGCACCCAATATGGATGCCACTTTCACCCCCCATTATATGAACAGGAGGGGAATAGAACTGGGCGGGGAATATCGCTACCTGACAAAATCAGGCAATGGTACTCTACAGGGCAGCTACCTGAATAATGATAAAATTACCAGTAGTAACCGCTATCAGCTGCGTTATCAGCAACATACAAAATTTATGTCCAGCCTGCGTATGAATATCGATTTACAGGATATTTCTGACAAAAATTATTTTAATGATTTCAGCAACAGCCTTGGTGCAACCAGCCGTACCTACCTCGACCGTAGCGCCTCATTAAGTTACGACACCACAAACTGGCATATGCGTGCACTGGCACAAAAACTGAAAACCATTGATACCGATACCCCCGTTTCCAGCCGCCCCTACGCCCGGCTGCCACAATTAACCCTGGACGGGGGCACCGCAATCGGTGATAACGGCCTGCAATTTACGCTGGATTCGGCGCTGGTTGAATTTGCCCATGAAGATAACAATATAGCCACCGGCTCGCGCATTATTATGCAACCGGGTATAAACTGGCCACTTTCAGGGGCTGCCTGGTTTTTTAATCCGGCTCTCAAGTTCAGTCTTAGCCAGTATAATGTGGGGCCGAATAGCGGCAGTAAACAGACCATCAATCGTAGTCTGCCACTAAGCAGTATTGATACCGGCCTGTTTTTTGAACGCACCCTTAATAATGGTTTATTGCAAACGCTGGAGCCAAGACTGTATTATCTGAACGTACCATACAGGCAGCAAAATAATATCCCGTTATTCGATAGCAGCATGCCCGATTTTAATATTTCACAGTTATTCCGTGATAATCGTTTCAACGGGCAGGATCGTATCGGCGATGCCAACCAGATTACCCTGGCTTTAACCAGTCGCCTACTGGATCCGGTTAGCGGCATTGAGAAACTCCGCGCCAGTATTGGACAGATATTTTATTTTAGTGACCGCCGGGTTTCACTTAATGGAACCACTGAGACCAGAAAACAATCGGATATCATCGCAGAAATGAATACAACCTGGGGGCGGTGGCTAGGCAATATTGATGTACAATGGAACCCGGATAAAAATCGATTTTCCAAAGAAAATTATTTTATACACTATCAGTCTGATGAAAAACATTTATTTAATATCGGCTATCGGAAGCGTCTGCAAAGTAACAACACTAATATCAGTATCAAACAGACCGATACTTCTTTTGTCCTGCCAGTAACAACCGCCGTAAATGTATACGCTCGCTGGAATTATTCACTTAAGGACAATAGAAATATTGATATGATTGGCGGTTTTTCCTACAACGGTTGCTGCTGGTCACTACAATTACTCATGCAGCGACGTTTACAGAACTCGACCAGTGTCACCCCTGCCTATAACAACTCATTATTGGTACAATTTGTTCTCAAGGGACTGGGCAATCTTTCAGGCAGTACAACACAAACCACACTGGGACAATCGATTTACGGCTATCATGACACACTACAATAAAGTTAAAACAATGAACCCATTATCTCAGAATTTTTCTAAACCCGTCTTTTTTGAACCGGCCAGCGTTGTTAAATCGGCAACCATTTATCTGTTCTACTTTATTCTATTGTTTATTACACTACTTCATTTCTCTGCGCTATCAGCAAAAGAAGTCGAACTTGACCATATTATTGTAGTCGTTAATAACAGTGTAATCACCCAGCAAATGTTGAACAACCGGGTCAGGGATTTTAAAAAGCAGCTATCGCTCAGTGGTCTTTCTGATAACGACAGCCATGCGCTACGCAAGCAGGTACTGGAAAAAATGATTATTACCCGTATCCAGTTACAGAAAGCAAAGCAGCATGGTATCCAGATTAATGACCTTATGCTAAACAGGGTACTCGGTAGACTGGCAAAATCTAATCATTTAACGCTGGAACAATTTCGTGATGCGATTGAGAAAAAAGGCTTAAGTTATGACCGTTTCCGCAAACAGACTCGCGACGAACTGATTATTAAAAATTTGCAGCAACGTCTGGTTGCCAACAAAATAACCGTTTCCAATCAGGATATTCAACAATACATCAAACAGAACAAATCACACGACGCCTCCAATACCCGTTACCATTTAAGACATATCCTTATCAACATCCCGGAAGAAGCCTCACCAAAAGATATACAGAAAGCAGAAGAAATTAGTAAGATGGTGTATAAAAAAATTCTTGCCGGTAGCAGTTTCAGGGATATGGCAATTAAATACTCTCAGGGCAGAAATGCCATAAAAGGCGGTGACCTGGGTGTACGCAAGGCGAATGAACTGCCCAGGCTGTTTGTTCATGCGGTACAGGATCTGTCACCTGGACAAACGGCAAAGCCGGTACGCAGTGCCAGTGGTTTTCATATTCTACAACTGGTGAGTCGTTCAAATCAGAAAATAATAGTAAAACAGACCCATGCACGGCATATTCTTATTCGCACTGGCAAACACATGAGTGACGAACAGGCCAGACAGAAACTACTGGATATACGACAGCAAATCAAAAAAGGCGCAAAATTTTCTGCGATGGCAGAAAAATACTCTGAAGATCCAGGTTCCAAAAATAATGGCGGCGACCTTGGCTGGGCTGGCCCCGGTGATTTTGTACCGGCATTTGAGAGAGTCATGAATAAACTCAAACCAGGACAGATATCGGAACCATTCAAAAGCCCTTTCGGCTGGCATCTGCTACAGGTACTTGGTCGCCGCAATCACGACCAGACAAAATTAAACAAAGAAAATATGGCTCGTCAAACCATTGAGAGAAGAAAGACGGATGAACAGCTAGGACTCTGGTTACGACGTATACGCGATGAAGCCTATGTAAAATTCCTTGATAAAAACTATCAGCCGAATAACCAGCCAAATGCTTCTTAATTAGTGATTAGGGAAGCTCTGAATAAGTCGTGAACCAGCATCAGGCAAAAAAACGTTTTGGTCAGAATTTTCTGATTGACGGCGATATTATTGAACGAATTGTCAACAGTATCAATCCGCACCATGACGACCTGATTATTGAAATCGGCCCTGGGCTGGGCGCTATCACCCAGCCGATACTGGACCGGGTAAATGAGTTGCACGTTATCGAACTCGACCGCGATATTATCCCGAAGCTACAGCATAATGTTGGTCAGGCAGCGGCCGCACGGCTTGTTGTTCACGAAAAAGATGTACTCAAGTTTGATTTTACTGAGTTTTATCAGCAACAGCATACAACAGAAAAATTACGCATTATCGGCAACCTCCCCTATAATATTTCCACTCCGGTTCTGTTTCATCTGCTTGCCAGCCGCCAGACCATTGCCGATATGCATTTTATGTTACAGAAAGAAGTGGTTGATCGTATTTGCGCACCACCGGGCAGTGGTACCTATGGCCGCCTGAGTGTAATGATTCAGGCCTATTTTCGTGTTACCCCGTTATTTACTGTCTCACCTTTCGCTTTTCGCCCCGCCCCCAGGGTTAATTCAGCTATTTTACGACTGATACCGGACACTCGCTACAGCCAGTCTATCAGTGACTTCAAACAGTTCGAGACACTGGTACGAAGTGCCTTTGCCCAACGTCGCAAGACACTGAGAAATACATTGAAAAAACTCTGTAATACAACACAGATTGAAGCCGCCGGAATACGTCCCACCCAGCGTGCAGAAGAGCTGTCAGTGGAAGATTTTGCCCGCCTTAATCAGATTATTCATGCCGATTAATGATATAACCATGCGCCCTCTGCGACAGCAATAGAGCGTAACAGTGGTATACTCACACAGGCTTTATCCAACAACAGGGAATATAGCAATGAGTAACGATATTAATGATAACTGGCACAAAATAGAAGTTCAGGTACAACCCGCCTACATTGAAGAGCAGTCTGATCCGACTAATGACTACTATGCCTTTGCTTATACGGTCACCATTAAAAATGCCGGCATTACACCCGTCAGGCTAGTCACCCGCCACTGGATTATTACCGATGGTGATGGCAATGTGCAGGAGGTTAAAGGTGACGGGGTTATTGGCAAACAACCACATTTAAACCCCGGTGAAGGCTTTCAGTACACCTCCGGCACCTTTATGAATACCCCCTTTGGCACCATGCATGGCAGCTACCAGATGATCGCTGATAATGGCGAGCTCTTTGATGCAACAATTCCGCCCTTTGCTCTCACCACACCTAATATTCTGCATTAAGCGATAAAACCGTGGCGCTAAAACACAGTTATACTCTGCTCGCGCCATTTTATGATGCGCTTGTGTCAGGACCACTTGATGATGTCCGGCAACGTAGCCTGGCGCGCCTTGCCCCGGTAGAGGGGAAAAAAATACTGATTAATGGCATCGGTAGCGGCCTGGATATTCCGTATCTTCCTGACGGCGCCGACTACACCGGTAGCGATATTACACCGGCTATGCTGAAACGTGCACAGCAACGCGCCGATAAGCATAACTGTCAGATAAAATTACAATGTGCGGACAGTCAGCTATTGCCTTTTGAGGACGACTACTTTGATGTCATCGTTATGCACCTGATACTGGCAGTGGTGCCAGCGCCCGAAAAAGCCCTGCAGGAAGCCAGCAGGGTACTCAAACCTGGCGGTCGAATTTACCTACTTGATAAGTTTATCCGCCGCGGTCAACTGGCTCCGATACGCCGCCTGATTAGTATTTTTCTGCGCCATATTGCTACCCGCACAGACGTTATCTTTGAAGACATTCAAAGCCAGTGCCCTGCATTAACGCTAATTAGCGACCAGCCTGCACTTGCAGGTGGCTGGTTCCGGCTGTTAGAGTTAGAGAAATTATCCGATGATACGCATAACACTACCTAAGCCGGTATATTTACGATACATCCGATTTTCAGGAAACTACTGAAAACTGGCCGCTTCATCAGGAATAGTTTCTGTTCAGAAAAAAAGTCTGACCCGCTCACCGCAACACTATTATAGAGGTATATCATGGCCGTTTATGCCATTGGCGATATTCAGGGATGTTATGATGAGCTGAGGGCATTACTTAAAAAAATTCATTTTCATGCTGACCGCGACAAACTCTGGTTCTGTGGTGATTTAATTAACCGGGGCCCCAAATCTCTCGAAACCCTGCGTTACCTTTATTCTCTGAAAGATAATATCCATGTAGTACTGGGTAATCATGATCTGCATCTGCTGGCAACCGCCTATAACCACCGCCGCCCCGGTAAAAAAGACACTCTTGGCCGTATTCTTGATGCAAACGACGCCAATTCTCTGCTTGAATGGGTACGCCACTTCCCACTGCTACATTATGATGATGGCCTGAAACTGTTAATGGTTCATGCCGGTCTGTATCCGCGCTGGTCCATCGCCACAGCGCTCAAACTTGCCGCTGAGGTTGAAGCCTTACTACGAGGCAAGGAACATATCAACTTCTATAAGCATATGTATGGTGACAAACCAGCAAACTGGTCAGATGATCTGTCCGGCTGGTCACGATACCGTTTTATTACCAATATTTTTACTCGCCTGCGTTACTGCGACCTACAGGGAAGGCCGGTATTAACGGCAAAAGGGCCGCCAGGTTCACAGGCGGAGCATTTATTGCCCTGGTTTGAAATTCCCGACCGGCTAAGCGAAACCCGAACCGTTATTTTCGGTCACTGGTCAACCCTGCCCCAGGCAGGAAGAACAGCCATACACAATACCCGACCGCTGGATTCTGGTTGCCTGTGGGGCGGAAAACTTACCGCTATGCGTATTGATGACCACTCATTTGACTACGTTCGACATAGCTGTCCCAGTGCGCAGAATCCTGGGGGGTATCTATAAATATCGGCAGAAATTTCTCCGGCAAAAAAAAGCAGGTGTCTGGCGACACCTGCAAGGTACGATCTTCTAACAATCATACATAAGGGGAAAATGAAACGTTCACCAACTAAGACGTAAGCCTGCATCAATAGTTCCACAACTTATAAAAAAGACGGAACTCGTCAATGAACTACCCCACCGCAGGCTGCGGGGAATCCCCTGAAGATTAAACACCTCATCCGGTTTTCCGCTGTAAGGTAATAAACCGGCAGTCATAGCGATTTTTTTCATCAGCAGGGTGTACGACCACCTCACTCTCCTGCCACTGCCCCATATCAATTTCAGGAAACCAGCAGTCTCCTTCAAATTCAGCATCCACCTGAGTAAGATAAATACGCTCTACCTTATCCAGCAGCATCTGATAGATCCCGCTACCACCAATTACCATTAATTCTGCTGCCGGTTCCAGCAGAGCCAAAGCCTGCGGCAACGAATGAACCACTTCCACGCCGTCAATTTCCAGCCCCGGTGTGCGGGTTAAAACAATATTCAGACGTCCCGGTAGCGGCCGACCAATGGATTCCCAGGTTTTGCGCCCCATTAGAATGGGTTTACCCATGGTGGTCTGCTTGAAGTGAGAAAGATCTGCTGGCAAATGCCAGGGTAACTGATTGTTATTACCGATCAGGCGGTTTCTGTCCATCGCCACAATAAATGACAGCATAGCTTTCTCTACCTTCCTGAATTTGACTAAATAAATCAGCCCTTACACCGCAACGGGGGCTTTAATACCCGCCTGAGGATTGTAGTCAACAAGTTCAAAATCTTCGAACTCATATTCATAAATCGTCTCTGGCTTACGTTTTATCAGCAACGTGGGAAGCCTGGAAGGCGTACGGCTCAACTGCGTATTCACCTGCTCAAGATGATTCGAGTAAATATGTGCATCACCAATAGATACGATCAACTCGCCAACGTCCATATCGCAATGATGCGCCAGCACATGAACCCACAGCGCCGCCTGTGCAATATTAAATGGATTACCCAGGAACAGGTCATTGGAACGAATTGTCATCATCAGACTAAGCCTGTTGTTTGCAACATAAAACTGATAAAGCAGGTGACAGGGAGGCAAAGCCATTTTTCCATTTTTAACATTCTCCTGCGCACTAACTGACTCATCGGGCAAGTATTCAACATTCCAGCCATGGAACAGAATTCTTCGGCTATTCGGGTTGTTTTTCAAGGTCTTTACAACATAATCAAGCTGATTGATTGCACCACCATCTTTTGTCGGCCATGCTGTCCATTGCTTGCCGTAGATAGGCCCTAGATCACCATCTTCTGTTGCCCATTCATTCCAGATAGTTGCCTTTAGATCGTTAATATTGGTACTTCCTGAAATAAACCACTTCCATTCGTGAAACACCGAAGGAAAGTGAACTTTCTTTGTCGTCAGCAGCGGAAAACCTTCAGCTAAATCCATTTTTAGCTGGCGGCCAAATACCGATATCGTGCCTGTGCCTGTCCTGTCCCCTTTGCTGACACCCTTATCAAGTACGTCTTTTAATAATTCCAGATACTGTTTCATTATTACCCCCTCAACATTTTCTATGTCTGCCCGCGCTGAAAAATCACTTTCTCAATAGTTAGCAATACATTTTTCATGGCTGAGTAAGTCAGCAAAAAACCCAGAACCACCCCGCTGGCATTTGCCAGCATATCCCAGCCGTCTGCAAACCGCGTCGGTTCATAGCTTTGAATATATTCCATTAACATCCCCATAAAAATAAAAAGCAGCGCAATCGTATTACGCTGGAACCTCCGGTGATAAATCTGCGCAAACCATGCCATTAAAGTAAAATAAGCCAGGGTATGAAATATTTTATCCTGATACGAGGGAAGTTCCGGAAACTCTATGGGCGTGCTGGTAACAGACAGATAAATAACCAGACAGACCAGCAGATACCCCAGCGTCAGCCAGAGAAAACGTAATTTTAAATCGGGATCGGGTATTGAAGACATTATAACCTTACACACTATCTTTTCGTTTCGCAGCAAACTGCGTGGAATCACCTCTGGAGATTAAACCAGCCATAAGAGTAATATGCCGAATATAATTCGATAAATACCAAAACTGACAAAGGTGAATTTCTGCAGAAAACTTAAAAACAGCCTGATGGTCAAATAGGCCACCACAAAAGAGGTGACAAAACCCACCAGCAAAACCAGAAGATTACTATTAGTGAAATCGCTGTAATGCTTTACCATATCAAAACCGGCAGCGGCAGTGAGCACAGGCACAGCGAGAAGAAAGGAGAACTCAGCACTTGTTTTACGGCTTAATCCGACCAGCATCGCACCAACTATCGACGAACCGGCACGACTTGTTCCGGGAATTAATGCAAAAATCTGGGCAATACCAATCCACAGTGCCTGACGATAGCTTACATTTTCCACATCCACCACATGAGTTGACGTTTCCCGGTAAAAATACTCAAGAATTAAAAAGACGACCCCGCCAACAATAAACATAATACCAACAATGGATACTGTAAAAAATTCCATAATCTGATGATGAAACAACAGGCCAACACAGCCAATGGGAATAAACGCCACGATTATTTTTGCCCATAACTTGCTGTGCGCCACGGAAAATTTGTCTTTATAGGCAATAACCACCGCAAGAATAGCGGCGAATTGAATGATTACTTCAAAAGCCTTGTTTGCCGAGGTCTGGTTAATTGACAGCCAGTGACTGACAACAATCAGATGCCCGGTGGATGAGATCGGTAAAAACTCTGTAATACCTTCAATAATACCTAAAATTACTGCCTGTATAATATCCATGTTTATTTATCTGTGTACTTCATTTTATTAGCCTGTAGAAAGTAAATGTCTGGTCGTTATAATCTTCTAATAGTTATAATCTTCTAATAGTTATAATCTATTTCTGTAATCCTGCAATGCAAAACCACAAAGGGATGCATCAAATTTTTTCGTCAACGCCATTACCTTAAAGCGCTCACCCATTTCAGAA
>CAYXNL010000008.1:12035-18346 GCA_964466455.1 uncultured Thiotrichaceae bacterium | reverse complement strand
TGCATCAAATTTTTTCGTCAACGCCATTACCTTAAAGCGCTCACCCATTTCAGAAGGTAAGGTAAGGGTCTTTATCTGCTGTGACAGGCGAATCTGCTGCTGAACATCGTCGCTTACCTGCTCGGCGTGAAGCTCAGACAGACCATTTGCCAGTAAAAATGCTGCCTGTGAGGTATACCCTGCCACTGAAAAACCCGCTTCCAGCGCACTGTAGGCAACATCGCTAAAATCGACAAAAGCCGTAATATCCTGCAACCCCGGATACCACAAAGCATTACCATGGGTACGATGACGGTAATAGCACATCAGGGTACCATCTACACGATCGCTATGGTAATACTCACTGGCATGGTAGCCATAATCAATTAACAGCACCACAGCGCTGGCAAGCGATGCTGATAGTGCCTGCAACCACGCCAGGATCGCGGGATTATACTCCGAATGGTAATTTGAGGGTAATGCCTGCCCGCAGTGTTGCTCAATAGTCTGTTTTACCTGTAAGGCTTGCGTCTCCGGTGCAACAAAATCGGCAACCAGATGACCATCACTGATCGTTACTCCCTGTGTCTGCATCTCACCATGCGTAATAGCAAAACGCTCTACCGGCATGGCATCGAGAACTTCATTAGCGATCACCACCGCATTGAGTGGTTGCAACGGTAGTTGATCCAGCCAGACAACCCGTGCAGATAGATGCGGGATCTTTTCTGCCACCTGCCGTTTCTGCCTTTGTTGTAAGGCCGCACTTAACTCCAGAATATAGTAATACTCCGGCAGCGCATTATGTTTTTCCAGGGCGGATAACAACTCAACGGCCAGCACACCTGAGCCGGCACCAAACTCCAGTAAACAGGGGTTATCCATCTGGCTGAATATTTCAGTGACCTGCCCTGCCAGACACTGTGCAAACAAAGGGGAAACTTCCGGCGCAGTAATAAAATCACCAGACGGTCCAAATTTCTGTAAACCATTACTGTAATAGCCCAATACCGGGGTGTATAACGCCTGTTGCATAAAGGCAGAAAAAGAAATCCGGCCATTGTTATCAACAATCGAGTATTTTATCTGTTCAGTCAGTTGCCTGCTGCGTGCTTTTGCGGCACTATCAGGTTCAGGTAATTTGGCAGAATTATTTACTATCAAGGGTACAACCAGAATCAGGGATATGCGAGTATAGGGTTTTTACCGATCAAACTATCGATGACCTATTCTAATCTAAATAAGCCAAATGGAAAAGTTGCACTCATTACCGGCGCGGCAAAACGTATTGGTGCCTGCACCGCACGAATGTTGCACGAAGCGGGGATGAAGGTAATCATTCACTACCATAGATCCACACAGGCTGCTGATACGCTGGTAGCTGAACTCAACGCCAGACGCAAAAATTCTGCCCGTGCGTTGCAGGCTAATCTTGATGATGAAAACATCTATGAAGATTTTATCCAGCAGGCAGTTAACCTCTGGGGCAATCTGGATGTGCTGGTTAACAATGCCTCCACTTTTTTTCCCACCCCGGTTGGCAGTATTACTACAGCCGACTGGGACAGGCTGATTAACAGCAACATGAAGGCGCCACTATTTTTATCTCAGGCTGCCGCCCCGGCATTAAAAAAAAGTAATGGCTGTATTATTAATATGGCAGATATTCATGCCTTACAGCCCATGCGTGAACACCCGGTTTACTGTGCAGCAAAAGCCGGGCTGGTTATGATTACCCGTTCACTGGCAAAGGAACTGGGACCAGATATACGTGTCAATGCAGTAGCACCCGGCGCGATTTTATGGCCGGAGAATGAAATGCCAGATGAGACAAAAGCACTTATACTCAATCGCACCGCCCTGAAAAGGCCGGGCAGTATCGAAGATATTGCAAAAGCTATTCTATTTCTTGTTCGCGATGCCGACTACATCACCGGTCAGATACTTCCGGTTGATGGCGGTCGCCTGCTAAATATATAAGCGGCCTTCAGCACAGGGAATATGCTACCAGCAAAACATACTAACAGGATAGATAAAAAGGATATTTATCTGTTTCAGTAATAAATATGGGTTTCGCCATGAAAAAATATTCGCTTCACTCATCATTGTTTAATGAGTAATCCTTCTAATGAAAAGGATTTCTCCCGCAGTGCCGGCACCTGGATGACGGTACTGGCATGGATTATTTTTCTTGCTTTTCTTGCCTACCTTTTCAGTCATTTTCTGGCTGAACGTAACAACCCTAACCAGAATGTTACCACCGCCAGTACGGCTGGTAACCGGGAAGTTGTACTGATACGAAACCCCTACGGTCATTATGTCGCAACGGGTAAAATCAATGGTTACCCGGTTACCTTCCTGCTTGATACCGGTGCCAGTGATATCGCCATACCTGCCTCTACTGCACAGAAATTACACCTTGTACCCGGCCCACAGATACAGGTACAGACAGCAAACGGTGTCGCTCTGGCGCGACGGACTTTTGTCAAATCTATTTCTCTGGGAGGAATAACATTGCATAACCTGCCGGCAACTATTTTGTCTAATGATGGAGTGAACGAAGTGCTGCTTGGTATGTCTTTTCTTAAGCAGCTTGAGTTAATCCAGAAAGGAGAAACACTTACCATAAAACAACCTTTTTAGATCACATACTCACAGGATGGATGAAAAGGATACTTATTACTCAAGACCGTCAGCCGCAGGGATGCGGATGTCGAGATTACATGGAGGTATTTACAGCGTGTCTTAAACAATAAATATCTTTTTCATCCGTTTCAGTAATACTAATGAGAACGGTAATTTTTAATTAGAAGACAGCCGGAATATCTTGATACAAACCAGAGAAGTTCTGAACAAAGTTGATTCAAATCAATTTAGCGACAAAATAAGCGACTCACTCCATCAGAGCCAGTTTCATAAGGTTGATATAACGGCTAATGTTCGCCATAGTAATAAGCGGAAATTTATTAATAACGTATTGATATATCTCCCGCCAGAAGCATTATTCTGATAGACCATACCTTCTTTTTTTAAACAGATTTGATTACGGAACGAAGGAGACCGAACATGATCGACACTATTGACAGCAATAACGCTGAAAAATTACAGCCAGATGAGCTGTTTAGCCAGCTCGACAGCACACCGGAAGGCATTGATAGTGAAGCGGCAGCGCTTCGCCTCGCCCAGTTTGGCCGCAATGCACTGGATGAAAAAAAGACCCGCCCCCTGCTTAAATTCCTGAGTTACTTCTGGGGACCCATTCCCTGGATGATTGAAGTCGCAGCCATTCTTTCCGCACTGGTACACCACTGGGCCGACTTTGCCATTATTATGGCATTGCTTATTTTCAACGCTGTTATTGGATTCTGGCAGGAATATAAAGCAGCTAATGCGCTGGATGCACTCAAGAGCCAGCTTGCAATGCGGGCACGTGTACGGCGCAATGGCCAGTGGGGGGATATTGACGCAGCAGAACTGGTACCCGGTGATGTTATTCGACTACGCCTTGGCGACATTATTCCTGCCGATACCAAACTGATTGAAGGCGAATATCTATCAGTGGATCAATCGGCACTCACGGGTGAATCATTACCGGTCAGTAAAGTGGCAGGAGACGTGGCCTATTCCGGTGCTATCGTCAAACAGGGTGAAATGGTCGCACTGGTAATTGCCACCGGTAACAATACCTTCTTCGGTCGTACTGCAAAGCTGGTAGAAAATGCGGGTGCAGCCTCTCATTTCCAGAAAGCCGTCCTGGCGATCGGCGACTATTTAATTTACCTGAGTCTGGGACTGGTTGCCATCCTGATTATGGTACAGCTATTTCGTCATGCACCTTTACTCAGTCTGGTTCAGTTTGCGTTAATTCTTACCGTTGCTTCGATACCGGTTGCCATGCCTGCGGTGCTGTCGGTCACTATGGCTGTCGGTGCCCTGGCGCTATCAAAGGTTAAGGCCATTGTTTCGCGCCTGCAATCCATTGAGGAAATGGCGGGTATTGATATATTATGTTCAGACAAAACCGGCACCCTGACCCAGAACACTCTGACGCTGGGCAAACCTGAGGCTATTGCTACAGGCAATGCACAGGCGCTGATTCTCGCTGGCTCGCTGGCTTCACGCGCTGAAAATAATGATGCCATTGATCTTGCAGTTATTAGCGGTCTGGACGATGCCAACGTCCTGCAAAACTACACACAGACAACTTTTATTCCTTTCGACCCGATCAGAAAACGTACCGAAGCCGAAATTAAAGGGAGTGACGGCCAGACTTTCCGGGTTGTCAAAGGTGCGCCGCAGATAATTCTACAACTGGCACAGCTTGACGCAGAAACCACTGAGCGCATAAATACATCAATCAATGAACATGCCCGACGAGGCTTTCGTACACTTGGTGTCGCCCGTATGGACGATGGCCAGCACTGGAAATTTCTGGGTATTCTGCCACTCTACGATCCGCCACGTGAGGATTCTGCGCGGATGATTCATGAAGCGGAAGCCCACGGCCTGAAAGTAAAAATGGTAACCGGTGATAACGCTGCCATTGCACGGGAAATCTCCGGACAACTGGGACTGGGAACCAATATCCAGTCGGTCAACGCCCTGTTTGACAGCAAGGATAACGAAACACCGCCCGATATTGGCGAATATATTGAAAAAGCCGATGGTTTTGCTGAAGTTTTCCCCGAGCATAAATACCGTATCGTCAAAGCATTGCAGGAACGTGGTCATCTGGTGGCGATGACAGGTGATGGTGTCAACGATGCGCCCGCACTTAAACAGGCGGATGTCGGTATTGCTGTGTCAGGAGCAACCGATGCCGCTCGCGCCGCCGCCGACCTGATCCTTATGGCTCCCGGTCTGTACACAATTATTGGTGCTATCGAAGAGGCTCGGCGAATTTTTATACGCATGAACTCCTATGCCATCTACCGCATTACCGAGACTATCCGTATTATGTTCTTTGTGGTACTGGCAATGCTGGTATTTAACTTCTACCCCATCACCGCCATTATGATTATTCTGCTGGCCTTTTTCAATGATATCCCTATCATGGCAATCGCTTACGATAACACCTGGCTTGATCCCAACCCGGTACGCTGGGATATGCGGCGAGTGCTAACCGTTTCCACCGTTCTTGGTCTGATTGGTGTAGTAGAGACCTTTGGTATTTTATGGATAGCAAAGGAATGGATGCACCTGGATCTCGGTCAAATTCAGAGTTTTATCTTTCTCAAACTGGCCATTGCCGGGCACCTGACGCTCTTTGTAGCCAGAACCAACCGACCTTTTCTAAGTCGCCCTTTTCCTTCAGCCACACTACTATGGTCGGCGATTATCACAAAAATTCTGGCCACCGCATTTGTCCTTTACCCATTCGGCTTAATTACCCCGATTAGCTGGATGGATGCCGGGTTCATCTGGGCATACTGTATTATATGGATCTTCATTGAAGACGCTGCCAAACTCATGGTATACCGGCATTTCCATCGTATCTCCAGTGGCGAAAGTAACTTTCATCGTACCCTGAACAAAAAACTCCAGCCTCATGCCCGTAATTGATACCAGACTGGAATACAGGCTATTTTCGAGGTTTGATCCTGCTTTATCACCCCGATGGCCTGGCTGCGAGGTGGTTTATTCATACCCTTACTTTTTCGCAGCAAGCGGGAAAGTCATAAACATCTCAGCAACAACCTGCTGTATCCTTTTTTTGCGTTGCGCAGGCGGGGTGTTAAATTTCACGCCCATCTGCGCCGCAGAACGCCATACCATATTGCGCGTTTTGTGATCAAACACATAAATAATCAATGAACCCTTTTCAACCGAATGATCGTTGGTCGGTATTCGGGCATTACCCGGAAGCAGCCCAAACTGACGGATAATCGATTTATCATCCAGTGAAGAGGTTAGTGCTGCGGTATAGGCGATACTGTACTGCGCCTGTGCGATAGAACCCACAATCTTCATGCCTCTTGCCCGAAGATTAGCCATAATTTCTTTTTCCAGCATTGATTTTACCGGGACATCCTGCAATCGTTTATCCGGGTAATATTTAATCGCGGCCGGGAGCCATGCAAAGCTTGAACCTTTGTTAAATGCCACATCCGGTGACTGCACAGAAATTACTGCTGAATCAGAAAATCGCATTCCGGGCGCTTTAGCTATCGGTTCGGCAACACAGGCAGTAAGAAAAAAAGAAAGAACACTTATACCCAACAAATAAAATCGGGCTTCTATTTTCTGTTTATACATTTTTGCGTCCTGGTGATCATGTTCAGGTAACCGTATTCGGCTACTTAACTTATAATTATTTTTTATTTTTTATTTTT
>CAYXNL010000008.1:7501-11935 GCA_964466455.1 uncultured Thiotrichaceae bacterium | reverse complement strand
TTATTTTTTATTTTTTATTTTTCCATGGAATCCGGCAACTTTCTCACATTCACGTCACGTTGCGGGAAAGGTATTTCAATATTCGCCTCTCTAAATGCTTTATCAATCGCGAAATTTATTTCGCTGACAACACTCAGGCGACTACCGACATCATGTAAAAACACCCGTAATTCAAAATTCAGTGAGCTGTCACCAAATTCTCTGAATAATACTTTTGGCCGAGGTATAAAATTATTTTTTGCCACATTGGCGTTATCCTCTGCGATCTGTAGAAGAACATCACGAACCTGCTCGGTATCGCTCCCGTACGCCACCCCAACCGAAATAATAGCACGACCAATATTACTGGTTAATACCCAGTTGGTAACCTGATTGGAAATTAGTTCGGAGTTTGGCACGATCACATCAGCACGATCAAAGGTCTGTATCCGGGTGGAACGTATCTGGATATCTTTTACCACTCCTTCCGTATTACCTACGACAATCCAGTCACCTTTACGAATCGGACGTTCAAAAAGTAGAATTAGCCCGGAAACAAAATTATTTACAATGTTCTGCAGGCCAAAACCGATACCAACTGATAAAGCACCCGCAATAATGGTAACATTACCAAAATCAAATCCTGCTACAGCCAGTCCTGCCAGTAAAGCAATAATAAAGAACAGGTAACCGGTTATCGTCACCAGTGTATCCCTGGCACCGGAATTCATTCCGGTCATTTTCAGCCAGTTGCTCTCCATCTGGGAACGTATCCAGCTAGACAGGATAATGATTACACCAAAAACGAGTAACGCCAGAAAGATACGCCCCGGCGCAATCCTGAATTCCCCGATAGTAAATCCGTTCACCAGATAACTTCTGATGGTTTCGATCACGCCACCGCTGTAATCCCAGGCATTAGTAAATACAATAGCAAACCCACCCCATATCAGGATGGTACTGAGAAATCGTAACCAGATTAAACCAGGAATTTTATCTCCCTGTTCCAGACCAAGACTCCGGTGCAGGCGTTTACCCCAGCCATATTTTCCCTCATCCAGTGAATTAAAAATATCACGAAATATTTTTGATATGCCAAGAAACAACATAAACAGGAGAAGACTGAACAGCGTTATTCTTCTCACAGAAAAGGCCAGATTACGATAACCCGACATTTCAGCGACAAGAGTGACGATTAATATAATAATGACCAGATACGACAGCCAGCGTAATTTTGGCAAGCGTGGTGATTTAATAATCACCGCCAGCATCCAGATAATATTCAGCACAAAAAACAGGGAAAATATAAGCCGCACCAATAATAGATTGTTATGCTGAATACTGTCTGAAAATACGGTATAAAAAGCCAGATAACCGACCAGTCCCAGTATCGCCAGTACCCGTAGACGACGTGACAGACTTAATGCAATGGGTGGGGTAAATGGAATGTATAATTTTGCCGGCGGAGAAGGAGAAAAAATCAGCCGAACGACAAACATTACCGCAAAATATACTAGTAACCCTACCGCAAACTGTGAAATAAAAGCCCATTGTCCATTGTCATCAATAACTGCTACCGCAGCAATGCTAAACGTGCCTGAAACCAGAATATAGGGTACGGCATAAGCCGCAGTAGTCAATAATCCCTGTAGAAAACTTTCGGTAAAATTAGCCTCCCATTTGCGTCTTTTTTCCAGTCTCAGTAGTTGATGTCGTACCCAGAGACTAAAAATAAAAGCCAGTATAAGCGCCAGACTACTGACTATCGCTTCTTTAAAGTCAATTTCATTAATACCAGACTTTTTCCACAGGAACAGGGTAGAGTCACTGAACAGGGAAATCGGGTTCTTCAGGTAATCCAGCCCCAGCACAACAATATCATGTCCCCTGACCAGATATTTCTGCTTAAAGTAACTCTTCTCTGCTTTTGATATTAATTTTGAAGCATCATCACTACTTAACTGGAGCAGGTTACATTTTGCCTGCTGTTTTTCCAGTGTATCTGTCTGCCTCTTATAGGCATTTCTTTTTTTTGTTACATCGACTGATTCACCTTTTACCGCATCGCCCAGACCCTTAAGCGCCTCTTTTACAGTAATCAGTGATGATTCCGTGCTTGATACACAAAGCGAGGCGGCACTGTTGGCATTAATGGTTAACCTGGTCCATTCAATCAGGTCATCACCATCAAACCGGCCTCGATCCAGCTTCCACGACAGTCTTTTGATCTGTCTGGAAAAATTATCCAGCTTTTTAACTTCCTTTTCGGCCAGACCGCTATCGGCAGCTAGTACATAAATACTTTTAAATCCAGTCAAAAACAGCAGCAAAACAACTAGCGTCCATTTGATATAAGGATTTTTCCTGTATGGTATATTCATAAATGTATCATCAATATTTTATTCTATTTATTTCTTTAGCAACCAACCGCTTCTCAAGATACCCAGCCAGACTATCAACCCACCTACTGCCCCATATAAATGAGCACTTGTCAGTACCTTGCCCCCAATTAATGCTTCTGATCCCGGCATTGCTCCATAAAAATGTTCCCATAGCAGCTTGCCAATCAGCCCCAGCAGCAGCACATAACCACTCAGTGGATAATAGCGGATCTCACATAATGCACCAAAGATAAACATGCCATTCAACACGCCCGACAGACCGACATAATATCGGATATCCGTATTCCACACAGTCACCCCTGTACCGATCAGTATGGCAGAAACCAGTATAACCATCAGCCATTGTTTCACACTGCCGTAAGCACTGAAGAAAAAAGCAACGATACCAAGCCCGGCCATATTCAGTGCCCAGTGAGGCCAGTTTAAATGAACCAGATGACCCGTTAATAATAGCCACCAGTCACCCTGTTCAACACGTAGCCTGTCATAGCGCCAGACATCAACCCACCCACCAAGCTGGAGAATAAAAGTCAGCAGAAAAATGGCCAGCCACAAACCATAAACCGGCCGCCATGAAAAATGAAATTTTATGTGAAAAAGTTTTGTCATAATTATCCACTTATTATTAACAGGCAGCCAGCATGGCTTTTTGTTATTATCTACCCGTTCAAAGGTGCTGAAATACGTGACAGCATACACATATGGAGTCATTACGTGCAATCCCAAACATACATTAATTCACTTTTTTCTTCTACACACGGCCACCGGGTCAAACAACAATCCGGTTTTACCCTGATTGAAATTATGGTTGTGGTGGTTATTATCGGTATTCTTGCCAGTGTTGTTGTCCCCCGTATTATGGATAATCCAGGCAAGGCGCGTATTGCAAAGGCCCAAAATGATATTCAGGCACTCGATAGCGCACTGGAACTATACAAGCTGGATAACTATACCTACCCGACTACCGATCAGGGACTTCAGGCACTGGTCATCCGACCAACCGCAGCGCCTGAGCCGCCCAACTGGAAAAAAGGCGGTTATATCAAAAAGCTGATGAAAGATCCCTGGGGCAATGAGTATCTCTACCTCAGCCCCGGCGTACATGGTGAAATTGACATCTACTCACTCGGCGCAGATGCAGCACCCGGTGGCACAGGTGCTAATAAAGATATCGGTAACTGGGACAAATAACACCCCATCTCCCTTGTCCGTACTCATCACTCCCTGCAATCACCGACACGCCAGAGTGTACTTTTCGTCTGGTTTTAAAGTCGGTCACGGTTTCAGTCTGATTGAAATGCTGGTGGTGATTGTTATCGGAGGAATCCTGTTTACCTATGCCACACTCGCTATTCGCGGTCATAATCCGCAGGAAAGACTGCAAACAGAAGCAAAGCGTTTTGAACAGCTGATTCAAATGGCCCAGCAGGAAGCCATCCTGCGCGGAGAAGACTACGGACTGGAAGTTACAATCAATAGCTATCGTTTTTTACATTTAAAAAACCAGTTATGGGTGGAAATCAGTAACGACCGTTTATTACGCCGGAGAAAATTACCGCAGAAGATGGAACTGGAACTGAGTCTGGAAGATACCACTATTGTTATCAACCCGACTCGCAGAAAAAATAGCAATTTTTCACTGCAGGGCAATAGTGATGAATCCAGCTCGAATAATGCTGGAACTCAGGGAAAAACACAGAACGGGGGACGCAATAAAATACAGCCACAGGTATATCTGCTCTCCAGCGGAGAAGTTACTCCTGAATTCGGTCTGCGTTTTTTTTATCCAGAGGTACAGACCAGTTATATCGTCAAGGGAAAATTTGACGGCAGTATCAAACAAACGGTAAGTAACCTGTGAATGGCTGACATATGATCCTGCTATTATCTAATAGACTATTACACTACCCCCTGCGAATGGGAACAGCAATAAAAGTAAATCTTTATAACACAACCGGTCAGACTGTTTGCCTGGACGCACATAACCTGCCTGACCCAATCCAGCCTGACGCTCCATGAAACGGTTCAAATTTACCTCAAGCCGACAACATCC
>CAYXNL010000008.1:0-7401 GCA_964466455.1 uncultured Thiotrichaceae bacterium | reverse complement strand
ACAGCAGACCTGATCACAGCAGAGGTTTCACTCTGATAGAAGTAATGGTTGCACTCGTGATTATTGCAATTTCTCTGGGCGCTCTGCTAAGTTCCTCCGGTACCCAGGCACGCAATGCCAGCTACCTTAAACAGAAAACACTGGCTCATTGGGTAGCAATGAATGAAATGAACGAGCTGTTACTAAAAAAAACCTATCCGGATCTGGGGGATAAAAAGGGAAAAACAGATATGGCCGGACACACCTGGTACTGGATCCGTACCACCAAAGAAACAGAAGACAAAAGTTCCCGGCAGATTATGTTTACGGTATATAGCGATAAAATACGTCAACACAATCTGACAAGGCTGATTGCTTATGTCTCACGATAAAGCCACACAGCAGGGGTTTACCCTACTTGAACTGCTGGTAGCCATTGTTATTTTTGCCATTATGTCGGTAATGGCCTATGGTGGCTTAAATGATATGATTAAAAGCAGTGAGATAGCCCGGCAGTCACTACAGCGCCTACAACAACTGCAACAGGCTATTTCAATTATCAGCCGTGATATCAACCAGATTCGCCCGCGTAGTATCCGGGATAATTACGGTACCAGGCAGCCATTTCTTACCACCCATGTCGATCCCGATAACCTGTTTGCATTCACCCGTGGCGGGCAGTTAAATCCAGCCGGACTAAAACGCAGCAGCCTGCTACGAATCGCCTATCGTTTTACAGAGCATAAACTAATCCGCCTGCAGTGGCCTTTTCTTGATCGGGCACCGGGTACTGAACCACGCAAATCAACTCTGCTCGATCATCTTGACAAGGTAAGCATACGATTTATGGATCAAAAAGGGGCATGGCACGAACAATGGCCACCATTAAATAGCACAACAACAGCAGGAAATGTACCCAACCCGAAAGCACCAAAATTGCTCGGTATCGAGCTCAACCTCACACTGACCGACTGGGGAAAAATCCGTCGTCTTTATGTGATTCAAGATTAATGAACATCCAGCCTAATCCCCGTTCACGCCGCTATGCAATCAAGAAACAGCGCGGCGTGGCTATTATTACCGCATTATTGATTGTTGCCATCGCCGCAACCATTAGCACTACCATTAGCACCCGCCTACAACTGGATATACGACGCACCGGAAATATAATCACCCTGGATCAGGCCAGATATTACACGCTTGCCGCTGAGGACTGGTCTGCACGCATCCTGAAAAAAGACCTGAAAAACAGTAAAATTGATGACCTCAATGAAGACTGGGCGATTGCCATGCCACCATTACCGGTAGAAGGTGGCACGATACAGGGAAGGCTTACCGACCTGACCGCTTGTATTAACCTTAATACCATGCTGGATACCAATGGTAAAGTCGATCAGATCGTCGTCGATCGATTTAAACGCCTGTTTACAAACGCCGGAATCAAAGAGAAGCCACCAACTCAGGCGATACTCGACTGGATTGATGCTGATTTACGCACACGCACCCCGGATGGTGCTGAAGACGGCTATTATCTCAACCTCAACCCGCCTTACCGTAGCGCTAATATCCCCCTGCAAAGTATTACTACATTACGTCTGGTAAAAGGTTTCGAAGACCCGCAGATACTGCGCAAAATTCTGCCTGGTGTCTGCGCCTACCCTCCCGGTGAACAGGAAGATCGTATCAATGTCAACACAGCCAGCAAGGAAGTGCTAAAATCTCTGGCGGCAGGTCTAACTGATAATGTTGCTGACGCAATTATCGAACGGCGTAAAAATAAGCCATTTACCAATCTGCAGGACTTTATCAATTTCGATCAACTAAAAACAATAATAAAAGACACACGTGGCATTTCATTCAGTAGTGATACCTTCCTGCTTAGAGCGCAGGCTAATATTGGACGGGCACGCCTCGTGGTATACAGCATTCTACGCCGCGACCCTTCTGGTAACATAACGGTACTTGCACGCAGTCAGAGAACTTTATAATGAGCGAAACCCTGCTGCTTCACTATGACCCTGACGCACCGGAAACAGCAAGCTGGCTGCTGTGCAATGCACAGGGAGAAGCCACAACGAAGGTTAGCAGCGGAACCCTGGCAGAGGTCCTGCCCATTGCCAGGACTCATCATGTCGTGGTTCTGCTCGACAGCCATTGCCTGCACAACAACCAGCTACAATTGCCAACACAGAACCAGCAGAAAATGCTGCGGGCGGTTCCCTATGCACTGGAAGATTTTATTGCCGAAGATGTTGAAGATTTTCACTTTGTTATCACTGCGGATAAAATCCACAACCGCACTGCCGTTGCTGGTATCAGAAAAGACACCCTGAAAACGATTATTGACACCCTGAACGAAGCAGGTTTAACGGTGGATACCATTATTCCCGATGCCCTGTGTATGGCTGCTGATGATACCCAGTGGGTTATTCTTAAACACGGGGATAACTGTTACTTCCAGCACGGCATGTACTCCGGTACTATTTTTAATACTGAATTAATCCCTTATGTACTGCAACAGAATCTACAGCAGCATTGCCCTGAAAAAATACTGTTATTCAGCCATAGTGATGATGACCAGACTGAAACACTAATCAGCAATATCCAGCAAACTGTCACCGATAATATACAGAATCCTGATGGCGAGGAAATAGACAATACGCAGAATATTGAAATCATTCCACTTCGCTACAATAGCCACCCGCTGGTAGTATTCTGTGGCTTTTACAAGCAGGCGTTAGCGCTAAATCTGCGCCGGGGCGTGTTTAAATCAAGGCAAAAAAACAATGCCTACTGGCCGTACTGGCGTCTGACTGCGGCATTATCTGTTATCTGGCTGCTACTGCATCTTGGTCTTACCGCCTTCTGGTACAACCAGCTGAAACAGCAGAATATTGCCATGCACGCACAGATCAGGCAGATCTATGAAAAAACTTTTCCGGCCAGTACACGAATTATTAATCCACGCGTACAGATGGGGCAGAAATTAAAAGCACTCCGTAACGGTGGCAAGAGTGGACAGGGTTTATTGTATTTACTCTCTGAATCTTTTGGTACCCTGTCACGCAGTGATAAAAACATTACCCTGCAATCTCTCGACTACCGTAACAACCGGATGGATATCGGTCTCGTCAGTACTAATTTACAGGCCATAGAAAACCTGAATAAACGACTTAATGACAATCCTGTTATTAATGCACAGGTCACTTCATCATCCTCAGAAAAAAACCGGGTAAAAGGTATTTTGCGTATCCAGACAAAGCACCGGGGGCAGACATGATGCAACAACTGGAGCAACTTAAACGCTGGCACGACTCCCTTCCACCCCGGGATATGTGGCTGGTCAATCTGATGGCTATCCTGCTCCTCACTACCCTGTTTTACCTTAGTGTATGGGAGCCCTTACATAAAGGACTGGCTGAGGCACAGGTAAAACATGAGACCCAGCAAAAATTACTACAATGGATGCAACGCTCTGCACAGGAAGTACAGCAACTTCGCGGTAGCGGTAACACTCACCTGATCAAACAGCGGAATACGCCAACCATGCTGGTACTGGAACAGAGTTTAAGCAATGGCGGATTAAAACTTTTTCTCCGGAAAATAGAATCCACTGATAATAACCGTGCGCGGGTAAACCTCAACAACGTACCCTTTAACCAGATGCTGGTATGGTTAAATACAATCGCAACACATAATGGCATTATTGTCAGCAGCGCAACAATAGAGCGTGGTGAAAAACCCGGCAGTGTTAATGCGAAATTACATTTCAGCCGACCATGAGAAAAAAATATTATCTACTGTTTGCTATTATTGCCTATCTCGGTTTTATTATCAGCACCCTGCCGGCAAAACTGGTACTCGACCAGCTAACACCACCAGCTACTATCAGAATAAGTGGTATTAGTGGAACGATCTGGCGCGGCCAGGTAACAACGATGTATCTTGATACAGCAAATAAACTGACCGATATTCACTGGAATTTTGCTTTATGGCGGCTATTTTCAGCACAATTATCCATCCATATTCAGGGTAAATTTCAACAGCGATCCTTCCGTGCACAATTATATGCAACGCCGACCGGTAAAATAAGCGCACAGGATGTTCATGCCACCCTCTCAGCAAAAACACTGGCCACACTAATCGCATTACCGCTGGCACAACTCAATGGTTTGATTCAACTGGATCTTGACCATATTAGCTGGCACCCAAAAACCCTGCCGCTTGCCAGTGGAGTTATTCACTGGCAAAACGCAGCGGTCACCGTGGCAGAAACAGCCAGGTTGGGGAATATCACCATTACCCTGCGGCAAAAAAATCAGGATCGCATCCTGGCCAGTATCAGTAATCAGGGGGGTGAGGTAAAACTACACGGTGATGCCAGTGCAGCAACCGATGCCAGCTATGGCCTGAGTCTTGAAATGACCCCGACAGCATCGGCATCGCAGAACATAATCAGCAGTCTGGCAATGTTTGCCAAAAAACAGAATAACGGCTCTTTCCTATTAAAATCCAGTGGGAAAATACCGCTACCCGGAATCCTGTAATCCGGCTACCTGTAATCACGAAACAACAAAGATGAACGTAGCAAACACCCGTATGAAAAAAACAACCATCACTCCGGAAAACAAATGCTCATTTTGCAATGGCTCAATCTGCTGTACCTATATTACCCAGCAGGTTGAGACCCCGCGCTCAAAAGAAGACTTCAGACAACTGTTGTGGCAGATATCGCATAAAAATATAAAAATTTATAAAGATGAAGATGGCTGGACCCTGCTGGTCGATGGGGAATGTGAACATCTGCAAATTAATGGTGACTGCGGCATTTACAGCACACGTCCGGACATCTGCCGCGAACACAGCAATGACTATTGTGAATACGATGCGTCAGCAGAAGGTGGGTTTGAACTATATTTTGAAAACTATAACGATTTGCTGACATACTGCAAAAAACGTTTCCGGGCATGGGACCGATAACGGGTAGCAACAGAGAAATCAACGACACTTATTCTCGGACAGGCTCCCAGGAGCCTGTCCGAGAATAGGGTGCCTACTGCGGAAAAGTGGACGGCAGCATAATCTCACTAAAACTTTTCAACGCCGGATAACGGTCATTTTCCATCACCTCACCCTGACTGTCTGGCAAATGAATGCCCAGGCAATATTTAATTCCATAGCTTGTCGCACTATCCAGCACCTGCAAATTGTCATCTATCAATAAGGTGTGTTGCGGCTGATATGACTCCAGGGTATGTAATTTCTCCCAGAAGCCTTCATGCTCCTTGGCCAGTCCCAGTTCATGGGCATGAACAATCCTGTCAAAATGTCCATACAGACCCGTTACTTCCATCTTCAGGCGTAAACTTGCCGGGTGTGCATTGGTCACCAGTACCACCCGCTTATGCTGCTGATTTAACCAGGTTAAAAAGCTTTCCACTTCCGGGCGGATTGAAATTTTATCGGACACCTCGTGTTTTAACTGCTCAATATCCAGTGATAGCTCTTCTGTCCAGTATTCTATGCAATACCAGTCAAGCGTACCGCGCACCGCACTGTATTTGCGCATCAGAATCTGATTTGCCTGTTCCTCGGTGATACAGTTTTGTCTGGCATAACACTGTGGCACATAGTGCAGCCAGAAGTGATTATCGAAATGTAAATCCAGCAAGGTACCGTCCATATCCAGAAAAACAGTATCAATCTGCTGCCACGGCAGAAAAGGTTTCAGGATTTTTTCTTTTTCAGCGTCTATAGTAGTCATTTAATTATTATACAATGTACCAGCTATAATGTACCGGCTATAAGGATAGTAATCCTGCTACCGTATACCCGACCGACCAACCACCTACTATACAGATTATTACCTATGAGCCATTCACTGAATCTGGAACAATTGTGTTATCACTGTGTAGATATTGCCCGTGATGCTGGCAAAGCCATTCTCGATGTTTACAGCACCGAATTTGAAGTAGAGGAAAAAGCAGATAAATCCCCTTTGACTGCTGCCGACCTGGCTTCGCACAATCTAATTATGGAGCGCCTGCACCAACTCACCCCCGAGATTCCCATTCTTTCAGAAGAATCTGCCAGCCTGCCTTTTGAAGAACGTGCCAGCTGGCAGACTTACTGGCTGGTTGATCCGCTGGATGGTACCCGTGAATTTGTTAAACGTAACGGCGAATTTACCGTTAATATCGCCTTAATTCATCACCATAAAAGCATTCTGGGGGTAATTAATGTACCGGTACTGGATATAGATTATTTTGCCTGGCAGGACGGCGGCAGTTTTAAATCGGAGCACGGCAACTCGGCACAGAAAATTTCTGTACGCAAACTAACCGACAATCCCGATACCCCATTAACGGTTGCCGGTAGTCGTTCACATGGTTCACCGATGATGCAACATTATATGGATAAACTGGGTCACGTAAAGACTATCAGCATGGGCAGCTCACTTAAATTCTGCCTGGTGGCAGAAGGTAAAGCCGACCTTTATCCCCGTCTGGGTTTAACTTCGGAATGGGATACTGCCGCTGCACACTGTATCGTCGAGCAGGCGGGCGGATATATTACCAGAACCGATATGACACCACTGGACTACAACACCAAAGACAGTCTGCTTAACCCGTTCTTTTTTGTATTTGGCGACAACAGCCGGGACTGGTCTGCCTACCTGGATAAACCGGTCTAATCCCTGAAAAGGGGCGGACGCTAATAGAAAACCATTTGAAATTATGCTCTGTGTACCGTTATCCTCTGCTTTTCACTGTGTAATATGGTACAGGCATATTCAATTTCCTGACGCGACCCCTGCACCAGCAACATCAGTTGTCCGGCCGCTATCACCTGCTCATATTCATTAACATAACGCCGTGGGATACCCGCCATATAAAAAGCGGCACCGGCAATACTAAACCCTTCCGCGATATCCGCTCCTTCCATTCCCCGAGCAATCATGCTCACCATTTTTCCACCAATCACCAGTGAACCTCCCCCCGGAAGATGAAAAAAAGCAGTATCGGGTAATACCAGCCAGACATGTTCCCAGAAAACTGCCTGCTCGCCAAAATAATGCGGCTCTCCTGCACGCAGACAAAACCCTGTAACCTGTGATGCATGCTGATACCCACGACCGATAACAGACACGCCTGCAAGATCGAAATCCGCATACTGTAATGTCTGTAATGCCTGCTCTATTGCTGCCGGTGTTGTGTAGAACGCAACGCAGCTAATGCAATCGTGTACGGCTTCACTCATAAAATTATTCAATCCTGTTATTGGTGTAACTAAAAAGATTGTAATCATATGGTGACCGCTAAACTGTCACTCTAGTGACAGCCAGCAGGAAGAAAGCCGGATTTCCGGCATAACAGGGAATAGCCTGTCGAGATATTACTGAAACAGATAAAAAGGATATCT
>CAYXNL010000007.1:40724-54617 GCA_964466455.1 uncultured Thiotrichaceae bacterium | reverse complement strand
GGAGCCTCTGAACAAGTCCTGAATGAATAGGTTACACTCAATTTTTGTTTTTATGCGCCCTGGCGATAAATTGCATCCGGCGCTGGTTGTTGTTTTTTTGCACTCATTGCAATGGCATGGTCTCTGGCTTTTCCTGCTTCGACGGTAAGTTTGCTGGTATTTCAGCCAGTAATATCTGTAACGACAGGCCGCAACAAACCAGGATATATGGATGTTCTCAAAAATCAACCATGCCTTTAAGAACCATATCGGTATAACTGACAATGCCGATAATCTTGCGTTGTTCGATAACTGGTGCCCGCGACAGGCCGAAGCTGTCAAAATAGCGGGCACAGTAACGAATATCCATATCTGGATCAACCGGCAATAACGGTTTGGACATAATTTCATAAACATTCACTCTATCGGGCGAACGGTCTTTTGCCAGTACATATCTGGCAATGTCCGATAGCAGAACCATACCATATTCATCATTTTCATCGCGTTTATCAACGATTAGTGATTTAGTGTCAACATGCTTCATTGCCTGCAATGCTTCCATCACGGTAATACGCCCATCAACCAGATCAAAACCACTTTTCATTACTTCTCGAACGCGGATTATTTCCCGATTTGAACTAATCATAACTCACCCTCAACCACATCGACCAGCTTTTCAATCTGATGCGAAACCCCTACCGCATCTTCAACATCTACCTGTATGGCAATACCGGTTCCCGGTCTTGCTTCAAATTCACCGGCATCTTCTATGGTTTCCAGAATACTCCGGCATAAATGTTCCTCAACCAGAAACAGAACAACATCCCGCTGGGTTTCTAACGACAGGCCAAAAAATGTTTTTTTCTGTGCCAGACCTTCACCCCGTGCATTATTGATAACCGTTGCTCCGGTTGCCCCTGCATCACGTGCGGCGGTCATCACTGCGGCAGTTTTTCCATCTTCAACAAAAGCAATAATTAACTTAAAATGCATAATAACCTCGCATACAACGTTGTCTGTATTTTTTCATTTTATTAACAATCCGGTAGTATCAAAATCCAGTAACATCAAACCTTTCTATGTTTTGTTCTCCACTGTGCAAGCTGCGCATAAGCCATGACAGAGATTATCGGAAATAAACTGGCAAAAGCAATTAACCCAAAACCGTCTATGAGTACACTGCGCCCCGGTACCGAACCGGCCAGACCCAGACCCAGTGCAGTAACCAGTGGCACTGTTACCGTTGAGGTAGTCACCCCGCCGGAATCATACGCCAGCGGAACAATCGATTTTGGTGCCACAAAGGTCTGCAGTATTACGATAATATAACCCGAGATAATAAAATACTCGATAGGTAAGCCGGTAACAATCCGGTACGTTCCTAACGCCAGTCCAGTAGCCACTCCAATGGCGACTGCAACCCGAAGCCCCAATACCCCGATGGTACCACCCGATACCTCATTGGCTTTTATCGCTACAGCAATTAATGCTGGTTCTGCAATGGTAGTGCCGGCACCGATAGCAAATGCAAAAAGATAAACCCAGTAATAATCCTGCCATACCAGCATACCACTACTCAAACGCACCGTTTGCAGAAATGCCGGACTTGTTAGCTGATCGGCCATACTCTGTCCGACTGGAAATAAGGCGAGGTCCAGCCCCATTAAAAAGAAGGTGATCCCGATTACAACATATAACAACCCGAGCAATACCTGTTTTACATTACTCAGTGGGCGGCGGATCACCACATACTGAAAAAAGAAAAGGATTAGCGCAATAGGTAATATATCGAGAAATGTCGATAATAACAGTCTGGGTAAATCATAAAGCAGTTCCATTGGGTAATTTTGTTACATTATCATGCCATAGGCGAGGACAAAAATAATGGGGAATAATGACGCAAAGGCGATCAGGCCAAAGCCATCACTCATAGCATTACGTCCACTGATGGAGGCAGCAAGACCGATACCTAAGGCAGCAACCAGTGGCACGGTAATTGTTGATGTGGTAACACCGCCCGAATCATAGGCAATACCAATAATTGTTTTCGGCGCAAACATTGTCATAATAACCACCATAATATAACCCGCCATAATCATATAATGAATGGACCAGTTCATTAGAATACGCAACACGCCAACAGCAATGGCTACCCCAACCGATAAAGCAACGGTATAACGCAAGCCCTCTTCATAATGCATCATCGCTATTTCATTATTTTTAATTACCCCTGCTTTGGCGGCTACTTTTGAAGCTTCTGTGGCAACGGCAATCAATGCAGGCTCCGCAATGGTAGTGCCAAAGCCCAGAGCAAAAGCAAAAATTAACAGCCAGACAACACTGCCTTTGCGGGCAAATGCGTGTGCCATCGATTCACCAAGCGGAAACAGCCCCTGCTCCAGCCCGTAAATAAAAAGCGCGAGACCCAGAACGACAAAAATTACCCCCACGATCAACTGGCCGAGGTGTCCAGGAGAACGTTGCAAAACAAATAGTTGAAAAAAGGTAATAACCAGCAAAATCGGGATCAGGTCGCGAAAGCTGTTGAATAATAACCGTAAAAAAGCGGAAAAGGTCTGTTTCAAAATGCCCCCTCAATCACGCCGCAAAAATTACTATAACCGTCAATGGACGGGTTATCCTATATCAAAAAATAACCGGGTATTATCCACGGCTGCGGCTGCCAAAATCTGTTCTTCCTGTTGCATAAATCTGGCAACAGCACGGGCAATAGCCGGTAGTACACAGGGTTCATTCCGGCTTTTCTTCACCGGCTTAATATCAATATTTCGCGGTAACAGATAAGGAGCATCTGTTTCCAGCATAATCCGGTTTAATGGTATAGATTTTACTGCTGCCTGCAGAGCCTGACCACGGCGTTCATCAGTAATCCAGCCGGTAATACCGATATACATATCCAGCTCAAGATAAGCCTGTACTTCATCAGGCCCATCGGTAAAACAGTGCGCAACCGCATTTTTCAGCGCCGGGCGATAATTTTTCATAATATTCAAGAAATCGGCATGCGCATCGCGCTGATGCAGGAATACCGGTTTACCACATTCGGCTGCCAGTTCCAGTTGGGCTTCAAAGGCACGCAACTGGTCTTTTCGGGTTGCATAATTACGGTTAAAATCGAGCCCGCATTCACCCACCGCAACCACCTGCTTTTGCTGGCAAATCTGTTTTAATTCACTTAGCAGGTCTATAGAAAAATCAGCTGCATGATGCGGATGCAGACCAGCGGTTGCATAACAGACTGCATCATACTGCTGCGCCAGATCAATCGCCCGAAGGCTATCTGCTACACTGGTACCGGTAACAACCATTTTTGTTACTGATGCACAAACAGCGCGTTCGATAACCTGATCCAGATCATGCTGGAAGGCCGATGCGGTCAGGTTCGCACCAATATCAATATATTGTGTCATTGATTCATCTGTCATCAGTTCATCTGTTATCGGTTCGCAAAAAGTCTTATCCGGCTTCATCATTTAAAGTAGCTACGTTATCATACCCGCCAACGCGACGGTTACCGAGGCAGTACTATTACCACTTTATCATCACATATTCCATCTGTTTGCATCGTCTGCGACCAGCCTCACTACATGTCAGCAGCCAGGCGACTGGCGGCGGTGGAACATCTACCCATTTTTCGTCACAAACATAACGGATATATGTTACAACTGTGTTATCTGGAAACCCATATCGAGCTTTTTTCAACACTGCTGGATACCGGCATTTACGTTGATTTCTGTGCGGGAAAACTCGCTCACCGGCATAAATTCGGTGGTGGACGCGGGCAGGCAATTGCCAAAGCCATTGGCCTCAAGCAGGGTAAATCACCACATGTACTGGATGCAACTGCGGGACTGGCTGGCGATGCCTTTACCCTTGCCACGCTCGGTTGCCGGATCACCATGATGGAACGCTCCCCTCTACTTGCCACGCTGATTCGCGATGCCATAGCACGTGCGCAGACAGAACCCTCATTGCTGAAAATATTTGAACACGGATTTGATTTATATCAGCAAAATGCTGTTGACTACCTTCACCAGCTATCTTCCTCAGACCAGCCCGATGTTATTTATCTTGATCCGATGTATCCAGAACGAAAAAAATCGGCTCGGGTTAAAAAAACCATGCAGATTCTTCAGCAACTACATGGCGGTGAAGACAATGCAGAACAACTACTTGGCATCAGCCTTAATATTGCCAGAAAACGAGTGGTCGTCAAACGGCCAATACATGCACCGTCGATAAATGCAATGACACCATCAACCTGTATTAAAAGCAAAAAGACACGTTTTGATGTTTACGCCATTGAAAAATTGTAGATCGAAAAGTACCAGGAAACTTCTGAACAGGCCTGTTAGACGACAAATTTACCCTTTTCACGCAGGTGATTTTCCATCATATCAATTTCATGCGCACCGGAATAAAAAATAGAGTCATCAACAGTATAATCCAGGTTCATATTTCTATCCTCATAATCCACCTTATTTAAAATACTTTTAATCGCATTAAGACGGGCAAGGAATTTATTATTACTACGAATAACATACCATGGTGCCGTATAGGTGTGCGTCTGCTTTAACATCTGATATTTCATTCGGGTAAATTCATCCCAGCGTTCCTGCATTTGTACATCTATCTCACTCAGTTTCCATCGCTTCAGTGGATTTTCTTCTCGTTCCTGAAAACGCATAGCCTGTTGGCGCTTGGATACTGAAAAATATATTTTTAAAAAGATAATACCATGCGTAACCAGATCTTCTTCAAAGCGGGTAACGGTTTTCATAAAAACTGAATATTGTTCCTGCGTACAAAAACCGAATATCGGCTCGACCATAGCACGGTTGTACCAGCTTCGATCAAACAGAACAATTTCGCCACCACGCGGGAACTGTTCAACATAACGCTGAAAATACCATTGGCTTAACTGAACATCAGAAGGCTTACCCAACGCAACAACGCGGTAATGTTTTTCATTCATATAACGGGTAATTCGTCGAATACTACCACCCTTACCCGATGCGTCACGTCCCTCGATAAGAATAACCATTTTCTGCTGGGTTTTCTCAAGGTGATTTTGAAGTTTTATTAACTCAGCCTGATAGGGCCTGAGAATCTGCTCCTCATTATATTTTTTATAGCGTTTATATACCTGCTTTAAAAAATTTTCATCATCACCCTGTAAATTTTTGAGAAATTCTTCGTAATCCATAAATTTTCCTGTTCTGGTTTATCTGATGACCGAATATAATTCCTATTATTAATGCGAACGTTACATAACCGTTATTTCGGTTAATGCTCTATCTATGACTATTTTTCAAGAGATAATATATCTTTCTCAAGCTGGGATATTAATTCGCATAATGCCTTTTTTTCTACCATCTTTAATGCTGCCCTGATAGTAACCATTTTGCGTTTCCTGAAATGGTTTTCAGGCCATTGATCAAAAATATGAACCAGCCGCATAGTATACACATGTAATGCAACCAGCCCTGTACTACTAGTATATTTTATTGTTTTCTTTTGAATATTGCCATCAATCTCACCAATGACTCCGGCCTCTTCATACGCTTCATCATGGGCAACCATTTTATCCGTCAAATCTTTTTCAATCTGACCCTTAGGTAAGATCCATCGTGTTTGCTGGCGGTTGGTCACCAGCATCATTTTAATATCGTCAGCTTCTTTCTGATAAATAAATACACCGATTTCTTTACGATATTTACTCACAAGTATTGCCCCTTTTCATATCACTTGGTCACCCTGTGGTACCGGAAAATAAAAATATCAACCACACAAACATCTTGTTCGTGTTTGTATATATAGCATTATTAATCAGCAAGTTATACAAAATTTTTATAAAAAAATATACTTTTGCAGTACATTACCGTCAGCGACACTACTGCCGATAATAATATAATGGACACCTCTATTAATAAATATCAGTAAATAATTTGCTTTCAGCCGGTAAAAACCGGACAATACGCCCCTGATTTTTAAAGTATGACAGAGAACTTACTAACAGGATGGATGAGAAGGATACTTATTGTTCAAGGCCGCGTCAGCCGCAGGGATGTGGGTGTCTAGCGCTTACATGGAGGTATTTACAGCGTATCTTGAACAATAAGTATCCGTTTCAGTAATACTAAGGAATATCTGATCATTTTAACCTTGTTTGAGGAAACAAATCCCATGAAATTAATTCTATTAGGTGCCCCCGGTGCTGGCAAAGGCACTGTCGCAAAACTTTTAACTAAAATGGACGGTTCTGTCCAGATTTCTACCGGTGATATTCTGCGTGGTGCAGTTGCTGCTGGTACGGAACTGGGTAAAAAAGCAGAAGCTGCAATGAAAGCAGGTGATCTGGTTTCTGATGATTTAATTATGGGTATTATGGAAGAACGCCTAAAAGAAGATGACTGCAAGGCTGGTTACCTGCTCGATGGTTTTCCACGTACCATTCCCCAGGCGGAAGCGTTAAAAATACTGTTGGACAAGATGGGTGAAAAACTCGATTGTGCAGTAGAAATTGACGTTCCCCGTGATGTCATTCTCGACCGTTTAACCACGCGCCGTACCTGTGCAAAATGCGGCGAAATTTACAACGTTAAATCCAATCCACCAAAAGTAGAAGGGATCTGTGACAAATGTGGCGGCCCGGTGGTACAGCGTGATGATGAAACCGAAGAAGCCATCAGTAATCGGCTGAATGTTTACAATGACCAGACCGCACCGCTGGTTGGTTTCTATAAAAATGAAGGTATGCTGTTATCGGTTAAGGCCACATCTTCTGATGCAGTGATTAATGCCATTAAAGATAAACTTGGCATGTAATTTCAGTAATTCACAAGCCGGGTTGTATATTCCATAACCCGGTATTTTGCCTGACCAGACTAATCCACCTTCTTCATATGCGGGAACAAAATTACATCTCGAATAGATGGTGAATCCGTCAATAGCATCACCAACCGGTCAATGCCTATTCCTTCACCCGCCGTTGGTGGCAGACCATATTCCAGTGCGCAGATATAATCTGCATCATAATGCATGGCTTCATCATCGCCAGCATTTTTCTCAGCCACCTGTGCCTTAAAACGTTCTGCCTGATCTTCCGCATCATTCAGCTCGGAAAAACCATTAGCAATTTCACGCCCGCCAACAAAGAATTCAAAACGGTCGGTAACAAACGGGTCGTTATCACTGCGACGTGCCAGTGGTGAGACTTCAGTCGGGTATTCGGTAATAAATGTTGGATTTATTAAACGATGTTCAACCGTTTTTTCAAATATTTCTATCTGTATCTTACCCAGCCCATAACTGTCTTTTAGCGGTATACCCAGTGTTTCGGCAATTTTTCTCGCACCATCATGTGTGCCAAGTTCATCGGCTTTTACATCCGGATTATATTTTAAAACAGAATCAAATACACTGAGCCTGTCGAAGGTTTTACCAAAATCAAATTCATTACCATCACTTTTAACATGCGTTGTGCCTAGTACCTTATCCGTAAGCTTACGCAATAGATCTTCCGTTGTATCCATTAGATCATGGTAATCAGCATAGGCCTGATAAAATTCCAGCATGGTGAATTCAGGATTATGTCGGGTGGAAACACCTTCATTTCTAAAGCTGCGGTTTATTTCAAATACTCGTTCAAAACCACCAACAACCAGACGCTTTAAATATAGCTCCGGGGCAATACGTAAATACATGGGCAGGTTCAGTGCATTATGGTACGTCTCAAATGGTTTTGCTGTGGCGCCGCCGGGAATCACCTGCATCATCGGTGTTTCGACTTCCATAAAATTATTCGCCTGAAAATACTGACGGATGAAACTGATAATTTCTGCGCGCAGACGGAAGGTATGCTTTACATCCTCGTTCATGATCAAATCAACATAGCGCTGACGATAGCGAATTTCCGTATCAGTCAGGCCATGAAATTTTTCCGGTAAGGGACGTAAGGACTTGGTCAACAGTCGAATCTGATCGACCCTGATAGACAGTTCATCTGTGCGAGTTTTAAACAATACACCACTGGTCCCGACAATATCACCGACATCCCATTTTTTAAAACCTTCGTTATAAAGCCCTTCAGCCAACGCCTCACGCTGTATAAATAACTGTATGCGTCCGCTCATATCCTGTATCTGAGCAAAGCTGGCCTTGCCCATAATACGCTTGGCCATCATACGGCCGGCAACCGTTACAGTTATCTGCATCTGCTCAAGTTGTTCACGACTTTTACCATTGTATTCACGATAAATATCTGCCGCATAATTCTCACGTCGAAAATCATTTGGAAAGGCATTGCCGCTCTCACGCAGGCCTTTTAATTTTTCACGGCGCTGTGCAATAAGTTTATTTTCATCTTCCGCACTAACAACAGTGTTATCAATGTTCTGTTCAGTTATATTTTCTGTATTCATAAATTATTTTCATTCATAACAGGTGCAAATTAATTCGTCCCTACAAATAGTAAACAGCTTTTCCAGGGTACTCTAAAGTCCGCTTTTCAGGCTGGCTTCAATAAACGGGTCGAGATTACCATCTAATACGGCCTGGGTATTACCGGTTTCAACACCAGTACGTAAATCCTTGATACGTGAAGCATCTAGCACATAGGAACGAATCTGACTGCCCCAGCCGATATCCGATTTTGTATCTTCCAGTGCCTGTTGGTCGGCATTACGTTTCTGTACTTCCCGCTCATACAGTTTGGCTTTTAACTGTTTCATGGCACTGGCTTTGTTTTTATGTTGTGAGCGGTCATTCTGGCATTGCACAACAACACCACTCGGGTTATGTGTAATTCGCACCGCAGATTCTGTTTTGTTAATATGCTGACCACCCGCACCACTGGCGCGATAGACATCAATGCGCAGGTCAGCTGGGTTAATGTCAATTTCGATATCATCATCAATTTCGGGTGACACAAACACGGCGGCAAAGGAGGTATGACGACGGTTGCCGGAATCAAACGGAGACTTTCTCACCAGCCGATGCACACCAGTTTCCGTACGCAGTCGACCAAACACATAGTCCCCTTCAATATGAATCGTGGCACTTTTAATACCGGCTACTTCACCGGCTGATACTTCCATCAGTTCGGTTTTAAAACCATGCGCCTCGCCCCAGCGTAAATACATACGCAACAGCATTTCCGCCCAGTCCTGTGCCTCGGTACCACCAGAACCGGACTGAATATCAACGAAGGCACTATTGCTGTCCATGTCACCGGAGAACATCCGTCTAAATTCCAGCTCCACTACCTGAATATCAAGTTTGCTTACATCATCAGCAATCGTCTCTACCGCTGCGGCATCATTTTCCTCAACTGACATTTCCAGCAGTATTTCAGCGTCATCCAGTGCGCTATCCAGCGTTTCGATAGTGAGGACAATTTTTTCCAGCCTGACGCGATCACGCCCTAGTTTCTGCGCCCGTTCCGGGCTATCCCAGACACCCGGCTGTTCCAGCTCGCGATTTACTTCATCGAGTTCTTCTTTGCGTCGATCGAAGTCAAAGATACCCCCGTAGCGATACGGTGCGCGCTCGAAGGTCGTTTATCTGATTGATAAGGGGATTGATTTCCATAATTCTGTACAATGATTTTAAACGCCGAATCTTACCGGAGAATGGTTAAAAAGCCTACTCTAATAAATTTCTCCGCAGCAGACTGGCGGGGATAAAAACAGAAAAATTCAGCTCTTACTAAGGAGAACGGTAATTAGTAGAGGTTCAAATGCGCGGCAAAAGTTTTCTTCTCTGGTTTTTTTGCCACATTATTACGCAGGTACACCGGCTGTGCCTGTGCTGCAGAAACAACATTGCCCAGCTTATACTCATAAGCTGCAATCGTCGCCAGAGCATCAGCCGATGGCAGACAGGCCGGCAGCTTCCTGTCAATAATAATCGAATTGCTCCGCAGTAGATCAACATAGGCATTCCAGCCTGTTCCTGCCCCCGTCCATTGTCCGTCTGCTGGAAAGAGGACCGCTTCGGGTGCGCACACGGATTCATCAATAATATTCTGCCAGTGTCCCTGCTCATCACGCAACCAGCCAGCCCAGTACACTTCCTTCATGCGCGCATCAATAGCACTGAGAACCTGTTCGGCCCCAGTTTCACGATAAGCGACTTCGGCAATGGTCTGTAAATCAGATACCGGTACTACCGGTAGATCCTGCGCATAGGCAATACCCTGTACTACTCCGGTAGCAATCCGGATACCCATAAAGGAACCGGGACCACGACCAAAGGCAAGACTATCCAGTGAATGCAGACTGCAATCCGCTTCGGTGAGAAGTTCGTCAACCATTTTCAGTATTAATCGACTATGTTCCCGTGGTGCCACCTGATAACGACTGATCGTTTCACCATCTTGATACAACGCGGCTGAACAGGCTTCGGTGGCGGTATCGATTGCCAGTATTTTCATCCGACCTTTTCCACATTATTTCCCGGTATGCTGTCAACGATATTCTCCTGCTCAAAAAAAGCCAGCACCTCTTCTATTTTTGATGTTTGTGGCATCGCAGGCAGACTGTTAAGAAAAATCCGACCATAGGCTTTCTGCCGCAATCTTGGATCACCGATCATCACTACACCCCGGTCGCGTATATCACGAATCAATCGTCCCACTCCCTGTTTCAGTGCAATCACTGCCTGCGGTACCTGAAAATCCATAAATGGATGCCCCCCCTGTTTTTTAATTGCATCAATCCGCGCCTGCATCACCGGATCGCCGGGTGATGCAAACGGTAGTCGATCGATAATAACACAGGATAACGCCTTACCACGCACATCCACGCCTTCCCAGAAACTGGAAGTACCAAGCAACACGGCATGTTGCGTTTTACGAAATGATTCCAGCAACTGGTGCCGGGGTAAATTCCCCTGCACCAGAAGCGGATAGGGCAGCCGCTCTTTTAATAAGTCGTGTGCCTGATGCATGGCACGATAGCTGGTGAATAGAATAAAAGCCCGTCCTTGACTGGCTTTTAATACCGGCAACGCGGCTTCAATAAAACATGACGTATAATTATGTTCCGCAGGCTGGGGTAAGGATGCTGGCAGATATAACAGACTTTGCTGTTGATAGTCAAAAGGGCTGTCCCAGACATCGCTTTGCAGCCTCTCACCCAGGCCATCAATACCGAGATTACGGGTAAAGTGTGCAAAACTGTGATTAACCTGCAAGGTTGCCGAGGTAAACACCCAGGCTTTTTCAAACTGATTGGTATGTTGCTGAAACAGGCTGGCGATATCAACCGGTGTTGCATGCAAAATAAAACTCCGACTGAATGTTTCATACCAGAGTACTTTCTCCACCGCTGGATCTTCCGCTATATCTTTATCGGAAGACTGAAAGCCATCATTCACCCGCCGGGGAAATGGTGAAGGCAACAGAAAAGGTTGCAGGCCTGCCTGTAACAACTGGCATCGGTCATTACACTGTTCCAGTCCGCGACCGCGTTCCGCTGCTAACTGTAAGATAGCAGACAGATTCTTTAATGCCGTATTGATGTTTTCCAGTCCGGTATGAACCGCAGGTCTGTTATTAATTTTTTTCCAGGCTTCACGTAATGCAGATTCACCAAGAACCAATCTGAAATCTCTGGCGGCTTTTTCCAGCACCTCAGCCGCTTCACGTAGCTGCGCCATATCCGGGGCTTCACTTAACTGCTCGGCAATAACATCTTTTGCCAGAGAAATCAGTTGGCGGCTACTCAGTGTATCGCCGAAAAATCGAGAGGCAATATCATGTAACTGATGCGCTTCATCAATAATAAAAGCACTCACATCAGGCAGTAATTCAGCAAAACCCTCATTTTTCAAAGACAGGTCAGCCAGTAAAAGATGATGGTTAATAACTAGCACATCAGCTTCCTGCGCTTTTTTTCGTGCTTTCACCACAAAACATTCTGACCAGCTATCACATTCACTGCCCAGACAGTTATCGGTGGTTGAAGTAACCATTGGCCAGACAGACGAATCTTCAGCAATACCGCTTAGCTCGGCAATATCACCCGACTGGGTTTGCTGTGACCAGTCGCCTATCTCATTCAACAAAGCGGCTGTTTGCCGGTTCACAAAACCCAGATGGGGGGCAAGGTTCAGGCGGTGATAACACAGATAATTACTTCGTCCTTTTAATAAGGCTGTTCTGGTTTCCAGTTTTAGTGCTTTTATTACACGCGGAAGATCGCTATGAAATAGCTGATCCTGTAGATGCCGCGTTCCGGTTGAGATAACAACTTTTTCCGCAGATAAAATTGCCGGAACCAGATAGGCAAAGGTTTTTCCGATCCCGGTTCCCGCCTCAGCCGTTAATATACCGGCAGCATGGATAGCCGTTTCAATCGCATCAGACAAACCAAGTTGACTGTCGCGCACCTGATAACCAGGCAATTGCCGGCAAAACGGCCCGCCTGCTGCAAGGTAATCTGATGCATGGGAAAAAGAGTCTGGCATGAGGTGTTTATTATTTACGGCAACAATGTTGAACAGATATTTCCAGGATGTAACTTATTCAGTTATTAAGCAACACATTATACTGCTATCTATTATATTTCTGGCAGAATTATTCCTAAAAGGATAAAACGGATGAAAAGGATGCTCTGATGATATATTTTATCCAGCAGAGTTTTATTGCTACGGTGTAGATTAGCGGCAGGTAGACAGAAAACGTGCAGACCTGCCATTACACGGGTTTGATTCAAATTCAGTTTTTCTTTTTGCTTCTTCTGCTGCACGCTGTTTCAGCAAAGCCTGTCTTTTTTCTTCAAGGCGACGTTGTTCAGCAGCCTGTTGACTCGCTAGCATCTGTGCTTTTTTTTCGGCAGACGCCTGGCTACTTTTCTGTTTTTTTGCAGCAGTAGTGGCCTGCTGTTTTTTACGTAACGCTTCCGTACGCACTTTTTCTTCCTGCTGTTTCTGTCGTTGCAGTTTACGCTGTGCTGCCAGTTTTTTCTGTTGTTCAACGGCTGCCTGCTCAGCTTTTAACTGTGCCCGTTTCTTTTCTTCTGTGTGCTGTTTTTGCAAAACCCATTTTTGCTTTTCTTCCCGTACTGCATCCATTTCACGCTCTGCTTCCAGTACACCGACTAATGCCGCCTTGTTTAACCATCCAATGGCTTTATCATCATTTTTTCTTACACCAACGCCATGCGCATACATTTTGCCATAATAGTATTGCGCCTGGGCATTTGCATCAGCCGCTTTTTGTTTTAACGCATCGAACTTTATTTTATTCGCTTTTGTCAGGCCGTTCTTCTCAATATTCCAGTAAAGCAACTGAAAACCAGCGGCCTCATGTCCCTTTTCTGCCGCTTTCGTTATCCATTGCATCGCCTTTTTTCTATCCTGTTTAACGCCAAAACCGGATTCATACATTTCACCCACTTTAAACTGGGCTTCCGTATTACCCTTATTAGCCATCTTCATCTGAAAATTAAACAGACCATCGGCATGTGATGCAGCAGAAAAAATCAATAGCAGCAATAACAGCAGTAAACCTGTCAGAACCACTTTACAATCGCTATATGCCAATTGCGCATAGCAGTGTATTGCCTGTTTGTTTTTTACTTGTGTCATAAACATTGACGCACTAAATTACCTGATATGTTGTATATAGCATAAAAATGTGCCACCCGTTACAGACTATCATTTTATCGGTTAAAAAATTACGTCCAGCGCCAGACTGAAAATACCCACTTTTTTTGTTGGCAGGTTGCCGGGGAAACCGGAAAAATCAGTCTTAAATAAACCGTAGTTTACGTATGGCATAGAACCACCGCCTGGCTCATTCGCATTTTTCAGTGTGTTTTGATTGTTGTTTACATCAACCACTTCATATTCCATTTTTAATGCCGCACTATCATTGAGTTCATAGCG
>CAYXNL010000007.1:34203-40624 GCA_964466455.1 uncultured Thiotrichaceae bacterium | reverse complement strand
GGAATATTGTCACGATTGGAGCCAAAATAGGGCAGGAAGGACAGGGTTCCATTGCCAATTGGAAACTGCAACATCAATTCCACCCCATTGACCGTATCCAGGGGGTTATTAAGATAATATACTTCAGAAGGTGGACGAATCCATGGATAGGCATAACCCACTTCGATATAGTCATTCACCAGATACACCGGTTGTTTAATTTTACCGGCGTGAATACTGGCATAATCATTCAATTTATAATCGACGTATGCCCACTCGACCACGGCATTAAAATTCTGTTTAACCCCTGTACCCAGAATCTGTGCAACCACCGACATATTATCAGCCACGTCAGAACTGATCTGTAAACCAAAACGAGTATCCGTTTCAAAAGTAGGATCGTTGGTAATCCCTCGGTCACCGAGACTACCTAAATAGGTGTTTTTATTTTTGGTGTCGTTATTAATCGCTGCACCCACTGTCATAAAACCATCAAACCGCATTGCCTGCACAGAGGTAGTCGCCAGTACAGATACGATTGCAATCGCCAGTCGATTGAACTGCTTTTTCATTATGGAGGACTCCAGTTATTATTGTAATTATGAATTAATAATAAACAGAAGATAGTCGAAAAAACATTATTGGCAAGCAAACACTGCTAATACGACTTTAATATATTAGCCAGGGAATACAGCTAATTGATATTATTAGAAATATTACTGGATGATTCACCTGTTCAGAAAACGGCTAATAAATTCACACCCACAAATTATAGAGCAAGCGGCAGGAAATTAACCCGGCAGATATTACTAAGGAGAACGGTAATTACCGTTAATGATGTTTTTTTCCATGCGAAAACGCTGTCGTCTTTTTCCTGTTAAGCTCATAAGGATTACGATTACCAATTTTAAATTCTACCTTGATTGGGGTGCCCACCGAATGTAATTGCTCACGGAAAAAATTGACCAGATAACGCTGGTAGGCGGCGGGTACCTTTTCAAGCTGATTACCATGAATGATAATACGTGGCGGATTCATCCCGCCCTGATGCGCATAACGTAATTTTATACGCCGGCCATGAACCAGTGGTGGCTGGTGCATCTGTACTGCTTTCTCAAGCAGGCGAGTTAATTCTGCGGTAGAATATTTTTTTGTCGCCGCAGCATAGGCACGGTTAATTGCCGCGTAGAGTTTGCCTACACCTGAACCATGTAAGGCAGAGATAAAAAAAGTTTCGGCAAAGCGCACAAAAGGTAGCTGCTTATCCAGACCAGCATGAATTTTTTCCTTCTGGTAGTCATCCAGCCCGTCCCATTTGTTAATGGTCAGCACTAGCGCACACCCTGCTTCCAGAATATAACCAATTAAATGTAAATCCTGATCGGCAATTTCAGTGCAGGCATCAATCATCATAATGACTACATTGGCATCATCAATAGCCTGCATGGATTTGATCACACTGAACTTTTCCACAACCTCATGAACGGCTCGTTTACGTCGCACACCGGCGGTATCAATAAAGGTATAGGGTTTGCCATCGCGTTCAAAAGGGATATGGACACTATCACGTGTAGTACCGGGCATATCAAATACTACTACCCGTTCTTCACCAAGGAAACGATTAACAAGTGTGGATTTACCTACATTGGGGCGGCCGACGATGGCTACTTTAATGCGTCTGTCACTTTCTTCTGCCAGTGCATGGGTAATCGTCTCGGCCTGTGTATGAGGCAGCACCCCTGAGACCAGTTTTGAAATACCTCGATTCTGTGACGCAGCAATGGTTACCGGTTCCCCCAGACCCAGCGAATAGAATTCATTCGCCACAACCCGACTATCAAGACCGTCAATCTTATTGACAACTAATACCACTTTTTTCCCGGTACGCCGCAGGGAGTCTGCAATAACTTCATCAGCAGGAATTAGTCCTTCTCTGGCATCCACCATAAATAAAACCGCATCACTCTCCTGCACGGCTAAGCGGGTCTGCTTTTCCATTTTCGCATCCAGCACTTCGGTCTCACCACTCAGCCCGCCCGTATCAATAACAATGATTTTCCTGCCATTAATTTCTGCATGGCCGTATTTTCGATCTCTGGTCAGACCGGGAAAGTCGGCGACCAGTGCATCACGCGAGCGGGTCAGTACATTAAATAATGTAGATTTACCGACATTTGGACGCCCAACAAGGGCAACAACAAAACTGGACACGCGGCTAATTCTCCGTATTAGATAAAACAGAAATCGGCATAAAAACAGGGCTGAATAAGCATTCAGAATTAATAATAAAATAAACCATTATGACTATCTACCATCCGGGAGACCCACTCCGATTTTTAATAAACGACTACTCTGATAATGCAGAATTCCTAAAAATCATCATCTCGTTTTTTAAGTTCTAGCAGATAGGCCATACCACCACGGGTAATAACTAGTAGTTTATTTTTCTTAAACACAATGGGCGGGTCGATTATACCCGAAGCGAGCTGCCAACCAGGATGATCATACTGACCTAACTGGTAACGTGCAATGAAATGACCATCAAATTTTGACAGTATATGAATATAACCATCGTAATCACCAACGGCGAGATAATTACCAATAACAGTTGGACGAGTTACCTTTCTATGCGCCAGGGCGGTTTGTTTCCACAGCGTTGCACCATTATAACGATCCAGCGCCCAGACAAATCCGTTTTCATCTGTTGTATAAACCGCCTTGTCATCAACAACCAGACCCGTCTGTGATGAAAAATTACGCGCCCATAAAAACCGGCCATGTTCCACGTCAATCGCTGCAATCCTGCCCTGAAAACTTACTGCGTACAATATACGTCCGTAGAGTTCAGCGTAGCCATCGATATCAACAAGTCGTTGAATTTCCGAGCTTCCTTTTGGTACGGCCAACGCCACATTCCAGATAACTGCACCAGTATCTGGCGACAGGGCAACCAGCTTGCCATCGGCAAGGCCGGCAATAATCCGCCCACGTGACAATACCAGTTCGCTGGTACCACGCAAGGTTAAATTGGGGATCGCCTGTTCATATTGCCAGCGGAGTTTTCCGGTATTCTTATCCAGGCTAACTATCTTTCCATCAATGGATCGAATCAGAACCATATTCTGATAAATCACCGGCTTTGAAAGTACTTCGCTGGAAACACGAGTACGCCACTTCACTTTTCTGGTTTTTGCATCAATAGCAATAACATGAGCATCTCGTGATACCACTAACCAGAGGTTCTCATCACCACCGACACCTGCACTGATTGTAGTGTTGAGATTGATATCATCGGTAACTTTACCCGTTTTCAGACTGGTAACATTAATTACACCATTACGACTGGTGGTGACCGCAATTTTTTTTAGCATTAAAGGTTCTAAAAACAGGTATTGATCACCCACACCTTTGCCAGTTGAAGCCAGCCAGCCTACATGCAGATAATAATTACTCTGAAAGGGCTGCAACTGTGCAGGCTGATCAACATTACTTTCGTCGGCACATGAACCCAGCAATAAGAAAAAAATCGCCAGCAGACAGAAGCCGAAATTTTTTCTGGTATAAAATAATGTGGGTTTTTTCTGAAGAGATAAAAATAAATTCACAATAAATTCACAATAACACTATGTATCTGTAATATGGAGTAACGAAATCAACAGCCCGGATACACAATCAGGAGGCTACGGTAGTCGTTGCTTTACTCTGGTCTTCATCAGGATTATTGCTTTCACCAAGATTCTGGCGTTTTAAAATTAACCATTTATTGCCGCCACTTAAACTGATGGCTTTATCATAAGCTCCACGTGCTTCGGCAATCTGCCCTTTCGCAACATAGACATCACCTTTCAACTCGGCATATTGCGCATCATAGGCAGAGGGATGTTTTGTTTTCAGATATGACATCGCTTCATCCAGCTTTTTCTGTTCAATTAACACACGGCTTACACGTAAAATGGCCAGTTGTTTTAATGGATCAGTACTGGCATGTTTTACCGCCCACTGTAGTTGGGTAACCGCATTATCCAGATTGCCCTTTTTATATTCGGTACGTGCCAGCAATAATGATGTGATGGCAGCATAGGGTGTATCAGCATAATCATTATCCAGTTGATTACTAATCTCAATAACATTACCACTTTTACCACCGAATGCGATCAGTTGTGCAGCTTCCATATATAGATTACTTGCCTTTATTACATGGCCATTTTTCTGATCTCTGTAATAATGCCAACCGCCTATTGCTGACAACCCTACGACCAGCCCGAAGACGATTGAAGCAATATTTTCTTTTAACCACTTTTTTAATGCCTCAATCTGCTGATCTTCAGTTTCATACTCACTCATATATTCCTGCCGTAACTCTATGTTTTATAACTATAAAAAAATAACAACTTATCTGCTACTGTTATTTGTTGCAATAAAAAAACAGCCCGGTATGGCCTGTGTTTTTTCGTTATGCCTCTTTAATTCGATACCTTGTGTGAGCATTTTAATATAAACACGCCGATTAAGCAGCAATTTGCACACCCTGTACTTACTAAGGAGAACGGTAATTAGGATCAGACTTGCCTAACAGCCCGTACAATTGCTCACCAATTGTCGATTGCTGAATATTACGCTGCGCTTTGCTTTCACGTAAAAATTTAATGCTAACCGTATTTTCTGCTATTTCTTCTTCCGCTAGAATTAAGGCTAATCGGGCGCCGCTTTTGTCTGCCTTTTTCATCTGACTTTTAATTGAACCGCCACCACAATTCATTATCACTTTCAACTCTGGCATCTGTTCACGAACGGTTTCAGCAAGTTTTATTCCCTGTTTATCACTTTCATCACCACGTAAAACAATATAAACATCAGCGCTGTTACTGATAGCCGTTTCTGATAACTGCTCACTCAACAGTGCCAGCAACCGCTCTATTCCCATTGCAAAACCAATGGCTGGGGTTGGTTTTCCGCCCAGTTGCTGAACCAGGCCATCATAACGACCACCAGCGCAGACGGTTCCCTGCGCGCCAAGTTTATCTGTTACCCATTCAAATACTGTTTTGCAGTAATAATCCAGACCGCGTACCAGCCGTGGATTAATCGTATAGCTTATGCCTGCAAGATCAAGACAGGAGGTGAGTTTATCAAACTGATCCGCTGACTCATTATCAATATAATCCAGCAGTCTCGGGGCATCATCAAGTATCGTTTCTAATGCAGGATTTTTACTGTCAAGAATACGTAAGGGATTTGTCTCCAGCCGACGCAAACTGTCATCATCCAGACTACTTTGATGCAGGCGCAGATAATCGACCAGCACCTGTTTATAGTCTGCCCGAGACTGGGCAGAACCCAGCGTGTTTAACTCAAGATGAATATCCCTCAGCCCAAGCTGTCGCCATAACCGCGCACCGATTAATATTAACTCGGCATCTATATCCGGGGTATCAATACCGAATACCTCAACACCAAACTGATGAAACTGGCGATACCGCCCCTTTTGCGGACGTTCATGGCGGAACATTGGACCATTATACCAGAGTCGCCGCACCTGGTTATGTAACAAACCATGCTGGATTCCGGCTCGCACACAACTTGCTGTCCCCTCGGGCCGAAGTGATAGCTTATCCCCATTTCTGTCTTCAAAGGTGTACATTTCTTTTTCAACAATATCGGTTGCTTCACCAATAGAGCGGCAGAAAAGATCAGTTGATTCAACCAGTGGCATACGAATTTCAGCGTAACCGTACTGCTGCATAACACACCGTACCACCTGCTCAAAATGTTGCCAGTATGGTGTTTCATCGGGTAATACATCATGCATACCACGAATGGATTTTAATAGTTTTGCCATCTGAAAAATATGTACTTGATTATAATTGGGTTAACGGCAATCAGGAAACCTCTTAGTATATGCCGTGAATGAACATCCTGAGATTCAGAGATTCCTCAAATTAACGCTGACCGGGGAAGATAACCATTAACTTTCCACCCCGTTTAACGGTTGACACCTGAAAGTGTGCAACATTATTCGACTGGATATAATCAGAAACATCTGCTTCCACACCATTAACTTTCACCCTGGTGGAACGTGCGTTACCCATCGACACATCAAAAGGGGCAGCACCTGTATAATGCATCCATTTCCCAGCAGGAATCATATTGTAATACAAACGCTTACCTGTTTTATCTTTTATTTCCAGCCAGGCACCTTTGCTCGCCAGCAAGGCGATAGTATCTGTTCCCTGCACCGGTATTACCGGCTTTACTGTACCACTGCGAACAGAAGAAGGGGACGATTGCTGTATTGCACTGTTATTGTGCTGCGTTGTGGATACGGTTCCGACTAATTTTTGTGACGGGACATTTTCTGTTGCGCTGTTAAATTCGGCCTGGTTTTTTACTGACCCAGGATTTATGGACTCAGTATTTATGGACTCAGTATTTATGGACTCAG
>CAYXNL010000007.1:31133-34103 GCA_964466455.1 uncultured Thiotrichaceae bacterium | reverse complement strand
ATTTATGGACTCAGTATTTATGGACTCAGTATTTATGGACTCAGGCTTTACCGGCAAGGGTTTTAGCGTCAACTGATCCATTGGGCCCGTTTCCTGGTTTATCTGTTGCACCGCCTGTTCCAGGCTGGCTTTCAGACTGCCAGATTTTTTGCTGTAATACTGGTAGCCGCCATAAATAACCGCTAACGACCCCAGAACAAGCAGGATAACCGTAATTAATTTTATCAGTGGCGACTGGCTGTTTGCCTCACTCGGAACTCTTGAGCGCGCCCTGAGTATTGACCGAGAAGGCATCACCCGAGCGTAGGCGTCAAGAATATCCACATCTGGAATCTCAACGCATCTGGCATACGCATGTAAATAACCACGCGTGAAGGTGGGTGGTGGCAACCGCTCAGGATCTGATGATTCAATCGCTTCGATAATTTGTACAGGAACCTTTAACTGCTCTGCAACTTCTTCAGCAGACAGCTTCTTTGTTTTTCTTGCCGTCAGTAAAATCTGACCAAAATCAGTACTGCGCTGCGCTGTTCTATCACTATCTGCCCTGTCTTTATCTGTCCTGTCTTTATCTGTCCTGTCTCTATCGATCCTGTCGTTATCTAAATTGCTCATGACGCATCTTTGCCTCTACCCAACCTGCCTCATTAGAATCCGGAAAATCACGAATTAACTGACGGGCATATTTCATATAATATTCTTTTGACCCTAAAGCCTTTTCTGCCTGAAATTGTATCCACAGGCTTGCCGGTGTCGGTTTTCTCAGCGCAAGATAGCGTTCAATATAGGCTCTTGCCATTAAATATCGCCCTGTTTTAATCCCGATATCTGCCATCGACAATAAGGAGCTTGGCAGTTTTGGCTGTACACGTAATGATCTTCTCAGTAAAACTTCTGCCTCTTTATATTTTTTCTGTTTAATATAGCAACTACCTGCATTGCTTTCTGCCAGGTAAGCTGACCGATAAAAAGGATCTGAATACGCTTGTTTAAACATCACCAATGCTTTATCAACTTTATTAACTGAACATAAAAAAGCACCATAAAAATTCAGAAGGTCAGAATCATGAGGTTTTAAATCCAGAGCCTTTTCATATTCCTTTATTGCTTTATCCTTTAAACCCAGGATGGAATATAAATAAGCCAGATTCTTATAAGCATTGGCGTTACCAGGGTTCTGTTTAATTGCTTTTTCAAGTTTACCTCTGGCAATGTTATACTGTCTACGTTTGATATAACCAACACCCAGTTCAACATTTATCTGTGAAGCATCCTTCAAATTTGCCTGTGCGGTCTCCTGGGCAACTTCTGCTGCTTGCATACCGGCACAGCCGGCAAGATATGCCAGCAGAAAAAAAACAACGACAAAACGTAACTTTAACATTATCTCATACCAAAACGAGGTTGTTCAAAACGGCGAGAACGCCGACTCCTGTCCCGAATTTTACCAGCAAGCTGGCCACAGGCTGCATCAATATCCTTACCACGTGTTTTGCGCACAACGGTTGTTATACCCGCCTGATTAATAATTTCACTAAACCGTTTTATCACACTGGGTAATGAGGTTTTATAACCGGAACCTTCAAACGGATTAAATGGAATCAGGTTTATCAGTACCGGCAGCCCCCTTAACAGGTGGATTAATTCTCTGGCATGTTCAGGTTGGTCATTGATACCGGCCAGGAGTACATACTCAAAGGTTATCCGATAACGTGATTTCTGTTTATCCACAAAACGATGACAGGCAGCTATTAATTCTTTTAGTGGATATTTCTTATTTAATGGTACCAGTTCATTACGCAAAGCATCATCCGTTGCATGCAGAGAAACAGCCAGTCGCATATCCAGTATATCCGCCAGTCGATCCATAGCGGGAACTACCCCGGCGGTACTAACTGTAACCCGGCGCTTACTCAGCCCGTAGGCAAAATCATCCATCATAATCCGCACGGCTGTTACAACATTATCAAAATTTAATAACGGCTCGCCCATTCCCATCATTACCACATTGGTAATTTTGTAAACCGATCCTTTCTCTTCATCAGGTATCGTTTCGTCCAGTAACCGTTTAGCCAGCCAGACCTGAGAAATAATTTCACCCGCCGTAAGGTTACGATTAAAACCCTGACGTCCGGTGGCACAGAAACTACAGTCAAGCGCACAGCCAACCTGAGAAGAAACACACAGAGTACCGCGATCATCTTCTGGAATAAAAACCGTTTCAATCAGATTACCATCGTCCAGTTGTAATAACCATTTGCGTGTACCATCGGTGGCACGTTGATCACTGGCAACCTGTAAATTTTGCACTACTGCGGTTTGTTCAAGCTGATTGCGGAAATTTTTGGACAGATTATTCATCTGCTGGAAGTCAATTTCACCTAGCTGATGAACCCACTTCATCAGTTGTGTGGCACGGAAACGTTTCTCTCCCATCGCCATCACCCAGGTTTCGAGTGCAGCGCGATCCAGATCCAGTATATTCTGTTTGTGAACAGCGCTGGATGAACGCAGGCAGTCGTCCTTATCCTGATCGGATATTGGCAAAAGCTCCCCCTGCTGTCGGGCATTGTGTTGATGGACAACTGTCATCAGGTATTTGTTCAGGTTAGTAGCAAATCAGGAAAACCGGGCAAATCAATACATCCCCGTGTTGTTTTACGCGGATCATTTTACGCGGGATTTTTAATTTTAAACAGGTTTATCTTGAAAAATGGTTGTAAAGGCCAGAAATTACAGAAAAATCAGAAATCGTTCAGTCCGTACACTCTTCAATCCAGGCTAATTGAATGGCTTCCAGTATTTTTTCACCGCTATGTTCAGCTACATCATCAAAGGCATCCAGTGCCAGCACCCACTGGCATAGATCAACAAAATTGACCGACCGGGGGTCTACGTCAGGGTATTTCTCAACCAGTTCTATCGCAATATCCAGTGAATCGACCCATTTCATACCCATGTTGTCATACC
>CAYXNL010000007.1:13847-31033 GCA_964466455.1 uncultured Thiotrichaceae bacterium | reverse complement strand
TCATACCCATGTTGTCATACCTATGTTGTTAGCTCCTGGTTTTATGCTGAAATAATGACATGCTCTGACTTAATCGTTACTTCCCGAGTGAATTTCCGAAACCATATTAATGGTATATTTAGGAATTTCGATAACAAGATCCTTATCTTCCACAATTGTCTGGCAACTTAAGCGCGAATCGGGATCAAGCCCCCATGCCTTATCCAGCATATCATCTTCGTCTTCTGTTGAATCCTTCAGTGACTCTAGTCCTTCACGCACATAAACATGACAGGTGGTACAGGCGCAGGACATCTCACAGGCATGTTCAACTTCAATATGATTCTGCAACGCAGCCTCACAAATTGATACACCCTGCTCCACGTCGATAACCTTGCCTTCGGGGCACAGTTCTTCATGTGGCAAAAAAATAATTTTCGGCATAATCAGGATTCTCCAGCTTCTTTACTATTTTCATCGTATTCATTAATGGAATGTCCTTTCATTGCATTCTGGACGCCCGTATTCATCCGCCTTGCAACATACGCCTCACAACTATATTCAAGGTGCTTGATGGCTGATTTTATCGCTTCAACATCACTGGACATTTTCACTTCTATCAATGTCTCTCTGGCATCTTGAATTGTGCGTTTTTCCTGTGCTGATAATAATTTATCACCATCTTTTTTCAATGCGGCATCCAGTGCTTCCAGCGTACGTTGCGCTTCAATCTGCTGTTCACGTATATTACGTGAGAGCATATCTTCTCTAGCATGATCCATCGAGTCACGCAGCATGGTTTCAATTTCATTATCCGTCAGCCCATAAGAAGGTTTTACATCCACGCTGGCTTCAACGCCACTGTTTTCCTCTCTGGCACTAACCAGTAACAGACCATCGGCATCAACCTGAAACGTTACTCGAATTCTGGCACCACCGGCAACCTGAGGCGGAATTCCCCGTAGTTCGAATCGCGCCAGCGATCGGCAGTCAGCCACCAGTTCACGCTCCCCCTGTACAACATGAATCGCCATTGCTGTCTGGCCATCTTTATAGGTGGTAAAATCCTGCGCTTTAGCAACAGGAATAGCTGTATTACGATGGATAATCTTTTCCGTCAGCCCACCCATGGTTTCAATACCCAGTGACAGGGGAATAACATCCAGCAACAGCATACTGTCATCGGGTTTGTTTCCGGCCAGTACATCGGCCTGTAATGCAGCCCCAGTAGCAACCACTTTATCCGGGTCAATACTAGTCAATGGCTCGCATTCAAAAAAGTCACCTACCATTTCACGTACCAGCAAGGTGCGGGTTGAACCACCCACCATCACCAGTTCATCAATATCGGTATTTTCAATCTCTGCATCACGCATGGCACGACGACAGGACAGTAGTGTTTTCTTCACCAACGGGGTAAGTAATGTCTGCATCTGCTGGCGGTCTAACAGACCCTGCCAGTTTATACCCTCAATATTAATTTCAATAGCAACCTGCTTCTGTTCTGCCAGGGCTTCTTTTGCTGCCCGTGCATGCATTAATACGCTACGACTTAGCACTGGATTATCAATATAATCACCAGGCTTACCCATACCTGCCTGCTGAAGTATCCAGTTTGCAATCACCCGGTCAAAATCATCACCCCCCAGCGCACTATTGCCACCCGTTGATAAAACTTCAAATACACCTTTATTCAGGCGTAAAATAGAAATATCGAAGGTACCACCACCAAGATCATAAACGGCAATAATGCCTTCTTTTCCGGAATCGAGCCCATAGGCCACCGCCGCCGCCGTGGGCTCATTTAATAAGCGTAATACATGGATATCAGCCAGTCGCGCAGCATCCTTTGTCGCCTGCCTCTGCGCATCATCAAAATAGGCCGGTACAGTGATTACTGCGCCGACAAGTTCATCGCCCAGCGTATCGACAGCACGTTGTTTTAATACCCGAAGTATCTCGGCAGACACCTCAATGGCACTAACATCTCCTGAACGGGTGCTGATACGGGGAACGGCACTGTCTGTTTCAGCGAACTGGCAGGAATGATGAATATCACTTTGCCGGATATCTGCTATATCCCTACCCATCATCCGCTTAACCGATACAACCGTATTGAGAGGGTCAGTTATATTATGCGACTCAGCAGCTACGCCGACTTCAATTCCGTTCTCACCATAATAGACCACGGATGGCAACAGATGCCCTCCATTTTTATCCGCCAGCGTTTCCACCTGACTACTGCGAACGGTTGCAACCAGTGAATTTGTTGTACCCAGATCAATACCCGCAGCCAGTTTATGCTGATGCGGTAATGATGATTGTCCTGGTTCTGCTATCTGTAATAATGTCACGTCAAAAAAACCTTATGTAAATTTATTTTCCAGATTCTTAATCAGGGGGTTCCTTACCCCATTAACCCATCTTCAATATCCGCACTTAGCGCACTAACTTCTTTTTTCGCTTTTTGCAGGAACTGTAATTTACGTAACCACTCACGCGCTTCGTCAAATTCCCCGGCATCAAATGAAGCTGAAAAATCGACCATAACCGTTTTAATTTTTTCATTAACATCACGGTAAATCTGATCGAGTTTATCCAGTCTCTCTTCCGCAGGTAACGCATCATGTTTTATTTCTTCCAGTGATTCACGTAAGGCAAGCTGCTGCATTAAAAATGCAGCATCCATAGTTGTTTCATTTTCAAGATTAATATCTATGGCTTTTAATTTAAGCAGATAAGCTGCACGTAATACCGGGTCTTTCAATGTCTGCATCGCTTCGTTAAGATGTGAAGTCTGCTGCATGGAAAGGCGTTTTTCCATATCACTGCCCATAGCAAAATTATCTGGATGCAGGCGCGACTGTAACGTCACATACAGTTGTTTAATCTTATCCAGATCAACTTCATAGACAGGGGGAATATCAAACAACTGAAAAAAGTTGCTATTTAGAATATTATCAGCCACCAGCGTTATCTATACCGTAAAACTTTCACCACAGCCACACTGATCTTTCTCGTTCGGGTTATTAAACTTAAAACCTTCATTTAACCCTTCTCTGGAAAAATCCAGTTCAGTGCCATCAATATAAACCAGGCTTTTTTTATCTACAATTACTTTCACACCATAATCTTCAAAGACTTCATCGTCGGGATTAATCTCATCGACAAATTCGAGTACATACGACATGCCGGAACAACCTGTGGTTTTAACACCCAGACGTAAACCAACACCTTTACCTCTGTTTGTCAGAAATGTTTTTACCCGTTCCGCCGCCGGTGCTGTCATTGTAATTGCCATAATTGTCTCTTGAAACGTATTATCGTCTGAGCGATGATCATAATTACTACTTACCTGAAAGTATAAAATATATCAGGCGGGTATATATCTACCAATGGATTTATGGGCATTGTTAATGTGCAGCCCACTCAACACTATCCAGATCTACACCCGCTTTGTACATATCCCACAGTGGTGATAATTTCCGTAATTTTTCAACTGCCGTTCGAATATGTGTAATAGCGCGATCCACTTCTTCCTCTGTCGTATAGCGACCCAGCGTAAACCGGATTGAACTATGCGCCAGCTCATCGTTACGCCCCAGCGCTCTTAATACGTAACTGGGTTCAAGACTGGCAGAAGTACAGGCACTCCCACTGGAAATAGCCATGTCACTTAATGCCATTAACAAACTCTCACCTTCAACGAAATTAAAGCTGATATTAATATTCCCGGCAATACGTTGTTCCAGATCACCATTGACATAGACTTCTTCCATATCTTTGACACCATTCCAGAGTTTGTTACGCAATTTCAGCAGCCGTTCGTTTTCATCTTCCATTTCTTCTTTTGCAATATGAAAGGCAGTGCCCATGCCTACAATCTGATGCGTTGGCAAAGTACCGGAACGCATACCGCGTTCATGGCCGCCACCATGCATCTGCGCTTCCAGTCGAATTCGTGGTTTTCTCTGTACATATAAGGCGCCTATTCCTTTCGGGCCATAAATTTTATGGGCTGAAAAACTCATCAGGTCAACCGGAAGAGCAGACAGATTTATTCCAACCTTACCTGCACTCTGTGCTGCGTCAACATGGAAAACAACTTTCTTCTCTCGACACACCTGACCAATCGCCTGAATGTCCTGAATTACACCGATTTCATTATTAACATGCATAATGGAAGCAAGAATAGTATCGTCACGGATAGCCGATTTAAAAACATCCAGATCAATCAGGCCATTTTCCATTGGATCAAGATAGGTAATTTCAAATCCTTCACGTTCCAGTTGGCGGCAGCTATCCAGCACTGCTTTATGTTCCGTTTTACAGGTTATAATATGCTTGCCACGTTTTTTATTAAAGTGTGCAATCCCTTTAATTGCCAGGTTATCAGACTCGGTTGCACCGGAAGTAAAAATAATTTCTTTTGGATTAGCTCCAACCAGATCAGCAATCTTTTTACGCGCATCTTCTGTTGCTGCTTCAGCCTCCCAGCCGTAGCTGTGGCTACGTGAGGCAGGATTACCAAAGGCACTACCTGGCCCCATGTATTTTAGCATCTCGACAATCACACGCTCATCAACCGGAGTGGTTGCCGAGTAGTCCATATAAATAGGTCTTTCAGATGCGGACGCTGGCTGAATGGTTCGTACATTATTTGTCTGCTTGCTCACTTTTTTCACCTTTATAATCTCTATGATTATCTATATTTATTACTGAAACAGATAAAATGGATACTTATTGTTCAAGACACACTGTCAATACATCCATGTAAGCTCGACACCCGCATCCCTGCGGCTGACGGTCTTTAACAATAAGTATCCTTTTCATCTATCCTGTTAGTAACTTTTATATACTCGCTGCCATCATGACGGGCGAATGGGTATTTGTTTTGATAATATCTGCCAGTGCCTGCAATAATATTTCAACATCTGAAACTGTATTTGTCTCGCCAAAACTAACCCGGATAGCCGTCAACGCAATCTGCGTTGGTATGCCCATTGCCTGTAAGACATGACTGGGTTTTGTTTTGCCACTGGTACAGGCTGAACCAGATGAAACCGCAATGGCTTTGCGATCCAGTTGCATAAGCAGGCTTTCACCCTCAAAACCGGCAACGCCGAATGCTATCGTGTTTGATAGACGCTCTGCATACTGAGCAAAAAGCGTAACCTGTGGTAGCCGACTCAGCCCGATCTCAAGATAGTCACGCAGCTTGCGCATCTGTGACTGTCTTTGCGCCAGACGCGATAGCGCCAGTTCTGCCGCCTGGCCGAAACCGACAATGGCGGCTACATTTTCAGTGCCAGCACGTAAGCCTTTTTCCTGCGAACCGCCTCGCTGCAACGCCTTCAATGGTAGTGACCTGTCAATAACCAATGCTCCAGCTCCCGCCGGTCCATACAGTTTATGTGCCGATAATGTCATAGCACTGATACCACTATCATTAAAACGCAGGGGCATTTTTCCTGCCGCCTGAGTGGCATCGGTATGAAAGTACAGGCCTTTCTCCCGACATTGTCCAATAATGAAAGACAAAGGCTGTATCACACCGGTCTCATTATTTGCCGCCATTACCGAAACCAGCCCGGTATCTGGCTTTATTGCCTGTTGCAAACTTTCCGTGGTTACCAGACCTTCAGCATCCACCGCAATGCGATCAACCTTATCAAATAGATAACATGCCGGTTGCAGCACTGACATATGTTCTACTGCACTAATCGCAAGGCGGCGAACTCCCTGCTCTTTACTACCGGTTAATCTTTTATCTACTGCTCTATCTGCCGATGATCCATGCAATAGTCCATACAACAGCAGATTGTTCGACTCGGTACCACCACTGGTAAAAACAACCTGCTCAGCCGTTGCTCCAACAAGACTGGCAACTTGCTCACGTGCTCGTTCAATCGCATCACGTTGCAGGCGACCAAACCGATGTACACTGGAGGGATTGCCGCAAACGCTACCCATATAAGGCAACATGGCATCCAGCACCTGTGCATTGAGTGCCGTGGTTGCATTGTTATCCAGATAAATGGCCATTAACTATTCTTTAAAACCCGGACCAGCGATCTAAGCCAGACCAACTTCTTCTCTGGCTATCTGTTTCTGATGATTATGAACAGAAGAAACAGAATCCTTTGACATCATTTCTGATAACGTTATCCCATCCAGAAAACCACGGATTTCATTACTTAATTCCTGCCATAAATCGTGGGTCAAACATTGGTAACCGTTATGGCAGCCATCGCTATCTTCACAATCAACAACCTGACAACTTTCATCGACAGCAAGTATAATGTCTGACACACTGATTTCATCAGTGCTATATTTTAATTTATAACCACCACCGGGACCACGGGTACTGCTAACAATCTCATTGCGGCGTAGTTTTGCAAACAACTGCTCAAGATAGGAAAGTGAAATATCCTGGCGCTTTGAAATAGCAGCGAGGGAAACGGAGCCCCGATCCTGGTGCAGAGCAAGATCAAGAATAGCTGTGACCGCATAGCGGCCTTTGGTTGTTAGGCGCATAAGAAGATACCTTTCGTCACTCGACTTTTAATAGATGTGCTAATTGTACTTAATCCTGAGTAAAATAGTCAAGTATAAAACCAAGTATTTTGCTCAGGTATTAACAATTATTGCCAAAATAGACGATTCAGCTCTCAATTTTATCTTCTTCTTCATCCAGATCGTCATGGTCTGAATCAAAAGAACAGGCACCGAGATCGGGTAGATGACTGATATCAATTTCTGCACCAAAACGTTTCAACGCACCGCACATCATTTCCATTTTTTCATCCATCACATGGATATGATCCAGCATTTTATTAATCGCCAAAGCAACCGGATCGGGCACATCACTGGTTGCCCCGTAGGCATCAAACCCCAGCTTTTCGGCCATTGCCTGACGTTTTGCTTCACGGCTATCACTGCGGTGCGCTATTCTGCCTGGCACCCCAATCACGGTTGCATTTGTCTTAATACTTTTGGTGACAACCGCATTGGAACCGACGCGCACACCATCATGCAGGGTAATCGGCCCCAGCACTTTTGCGCCTGCGCCTACCACAACATTATTTTTCAGCGTTGGGTGACGTTTTCCTGCCTTCCAGCTCGTACCACCGAGGGTTACGCCATGATAAAGCGTACAATCGTCACCAATCTCCGCCGTTTCACCGATTACCACACCCATGCCGTGGTCAATAAAAAAACGTCTACCAATGGTTGCGCCGGGATGTATTTCAATTCCAGTAACCCAGCGTACAAAATGAGCAGAAATGCGCGCCGGCCATTTCAGTCCCAGATCCCATAAACGGTGATTGAATCGGTGCATAATCACTGCATGCACACCGGGGTAGACTGTTAATACCTCAAAGGTATTACGCGCCGCCGGATCGCGCTCAAATACACACTGTATGTCTTCGCGAATACTGATAACAACGTACCTCTGCTAAAAAATAAAAGAAATGCTTAAAATAGTTTTATCAACAAAAATCAACGTCAATATGATAACCGGAAAACTTGCGCATATTCAATACACCACTATCGAGGATCAGATATTGCCCTTTTATTCCCAGTAGACGGCCACTAAGCGTATCGCATTTATCGAAATTCAGTGATTTAATTTTTACCGGATACTGTTGCAGCGGATAATGAATACTCACTGTCGTTTCATCCAGTATTTCAATCGCCTGTTCGCCATATTGCTGACGAATGGCAGTTATTTCCGCTTCACATACGCACAGTAATTTATCACGCTCCTTTTTCAGATCCACCGCTTCGGCTTCTGCCCTGAGCATTTTTCGCCAGTCGGTACGGTCGGACACATGCTGCTTTAATATCACTTCAAGCAAACCCGACTGGTAACGCGAGGCCACCCTAAATACAGGCAGCGCCTGAGTCGCCCCCTGATCAATCCAGCGTGTCGGAATCTGTGAGCCACGTGTTATGCCGACTTTAACAGCGGATGAATTAGCCAGATACACGTAATGCGGCTGAAAGCAGTTTGCTTCTCCCCATGATGGCTCGCGACAGCTACCCGCCGCATAATGACAGGTTTCCGGTTTCATAATACACATATCACAGGCTGCCAGCGTACGAAAGCAGGGATAACAATGCCCCTGAGCAAAACTTTTGTTTGTCTTCCGGCCACAGGCTATACAATTAATCTGTTGGGTATAATGCAGCGAAATCTTCTCTCCAATATGTGTATTCAGAGCAAGTTCTTCATCACCAATGGGCAGTGCATAGCAAACCGGATCAGCCAGCATGGTTTTCATTTTACGAATATTACCTTTCATTTTATTTTTTCTTTTAAGATACCAGAATTAATAATACGAATTCAGGAAATTTCTGATCCGTTTACACGCGCTTTCCAGCTCTTCAACCGGTCGGGTGTAAGCAAAGCGACAGTAACGGTGCGCATCAAAATAACCAAAATCCACACCTGGAGTAACGGCAACGCCCTGCGCTTCAAGTAGATCCTGTGTCCATTGAAAACTGTCATCAGTCAGCGAATCACAGCAGGCATAAATATAAAATGCCCCCTGCGGTTTCGCCGTTATGCCAAAACCCAGTGATTCCAGCGCGGGCAATAGATAATCGCGACGCTGCCTGAACACATCACGGCGCTGTTCGAACACTGTTTCTGTCTCCGGTTTAAGTGCCTCCAGTGCTGCATACTGCGCAAGGGTGGAAGGAGCCAGAAAGAGATTCTGGCTAATACGATCGATGACATCAACATAGTCTTCCGGCACCACCATCCAGCCTAGTCGCCAGCCGGTCATACCAAAATATTTTGAAAAGCTGTTAATCACAAAACAGTTCTCTGTTAACGTTAATGCTGTCGTGTCTTCACTGGCGTAAACCAGTCCCTGATAAATTTCATCTACGATAAGGTGGCCATCTTTATTCTCAACTGCCGTATTCAACGCCTGTAATGATGCGGCCTGAATAATCGTTCCGGTCGGATTTGACGGGCTTGCCACCATTGCCGCACGGGTTGAGTCCTGCCAATATTGCTCAATATGGTCTGCATCGAGCTGATAATCTGTTTCGCCTGTAACGGGCACAGCAATAACACGGCAGGCCAGTATCTGCGCAATATTGCGGTTACAGGGATATCCCGGATCGGTCAGTAATACACTTTCACCGCTGTCGAGCAGGCTGAGTAAAGCAAGCTGGAGTGCGCCCGATGCACCCGGGGTGATAATAATCCGCCCGACATCAATATACACCCCAAATTTTCGCTGGTAATAGGCCGCCAGTGCATGGCGTAGTTCTGTCAATCCCGTTGCAGCGGTATAATGTGTCCGTGCATGCCTTAACGCCTGCATACCAGCATAAATAATTGATGGTGCGGTAGTAAAATCTGGTTCACCAACTTCAAGATGAATAATCGAACGCCCCTGCGCCTCCAGCTGTTTTGCACGCGCCAGTATAGCCATCACATGAAAAGGCTTTAATTGCGCTGCACGCTGTGATAATTTTGCGCGGGTCATATCAGTCAGGGCTTATTGCTGCCAGTTATGCAGCACTGGTATTTCAGGCTTCCCATGAAAATTAAATAGCGTTATATTGTACACACTCCTGCCCTGACGGGCAGCAAAAACTCTCTTTAGCCGTCAACCGTTGCAAATAATTAATATGAAAATAATAATATTCCTGCTTACTGTCCTACTTTCTCCCGCAATCTTTGCATTACCCCAGCAGGCCCTGGTTCCCGGTGGCATTGCACTGTTACAGTTACCCGATTACAAAAAAAACACAACCGTTTTTTTTAACCATAAGCGAATTGCCGTTTTTCCCTATAAGCATAACTGGTATGCCCTCGCTGGCATCAGCCTTACAACCCGGCCCGGTAATTACGAATTGTCTGTTCATCGTAATAATGGCCTGATATTCAATACAACAATACACATTAAACCAAAAAAATATGCACAACAGCATTTAACTATTAGTAACAAACACGAAGTTGACCCGGATAAACAGGATTTAATTCGTATTTACGCAGAGAGGAAACGTAAAAATAAAGCCAGACGGTTATATACCGATAACCAACCGGAGGTGAGCTTCATCTGGCCAGTTCACGGCTACATCAGCAGTATTTTTGGCTTACGACGTTTTTTTAACGGTCAGGAACGTCGTCCACATAATGGACTGGATATTGCTGCAGCCGAAGGCACGCCCGTTAAAGCAACGGCTGATGGCACCGTTATTGATGCCGGTAACTTCTTCTTCAGCGGCAATATGATTTATCTTAATCACGGGGAAGGCATTATCAGCCTTTATGCGCATCTGAGCAAAATTGATGTCAAACCCGGTGAGCGGGTCAAACAGGGACAGATTATCGGTCGGGTTGGTCATACCGGTCGCGCCACCGGACCACACCTGCACTTTGCGGTATTTGCCAATCAGACATTAATCGACCCGATTTTTATGTTACCAAAAGGCGGAAATCTACAGACTAACACTGTAGAAACACATGGCAAATGAATAGAAAATCGATTCACGATAGCCAAAATTAATAATAAATCAGCGCAAAATCGGTAATTCACTGATAAAACACTTGCGATTACCTCAAAAACAACGATAATTGCGCCACTTTCAAAAAAGATGGGGCTTTCAAAAACGATGCGATAGCGTCATTACCCGAATTCCACCCATCAGCACTGGTAAATTATGGCAAAAGAAGAAGCAATACAAATGGAAGGCACGGTGACAGAAACCCTGCCCAATACCATGTTCCGCGTTGAGCTGGAAAATGGTCACACCGTTATCGCACACATCTCCGGTAAGATGCGAAAACATTATATTAGAATTATGACCGGCGATAAGGTGACTATTGAACTAACCCCGTATGACCTTGAAAAGGGTCGTATTGTATACCGCGCAAAATAAAACTATCTAGATCAACGGGGTGATGAACAATTGCCCTGGTTTATCTCGACATTTATCTCAACGTATCAGCACTTTTTAGTTGTTTAACCCGATACTCCGTTCATTTCAGGCTTTTTCCGACTCCGACTGAATTGCAATATCAAGCTCATGCTTATCGTTCAGGGTTACACTAACGTGTCCGCCTTTTTTGAGTGCGCCAAATAACAGCTCGTCCGCCAGTGATTTTTTCACTTTATCCTGAATCACCCTGGCCATTGGCCTGGCTCCCATTTTGGGATCATAGCCTTTTTCTGCAAGCCAGGCGCGCGCTGCTTTATCGACACTCAACGTCACTTTCCTTTCGTTTAGCTGAACTTCAAGTGCGACGAGGAATTTATCCACCACATTGGTCAGCGTGCGGGCATCAAGCGGTCCAAAATGGACAATAGAATCAAGTCGATTACGGAACTCCGGAGTGAATACCTTCTTAATTTCCTCCATACCGTCTAGCTCATTCTGCTGCTCAGTGAAACCCATCGAGCGGCGTGATATCAGTTGCCCGCCAGCATTACTGGTCATCACTAAAATAGCATTACGGAAATCTGTCTCACGACCATTACTATCCGTCAGGGTGCCATGATCCATCACCTGCAATAAAATATTAAAGACCTCCGGGTGTGCTTTTTCAATTTCATCAAGCAACAATACACAGTGTGGATGTTTGTTCACCGCTTCCGTCAGCAAACCACCATCATCAAAACCCACATATCCCGGTGGCGCACCAATCAGGCGGGAAACCGTGTGACGTTCCATATATTCAGACATATCAAAACGAATCAGCTCAACACCAAGAGCCGTTGAAAGCTGACGGCAGACCTCTGTTTTACCCACGCCGGTCGGTCCGGCAAACAGGAAGGAACCAATCGGTTTTTCCGGATCGCACAGACCCGAACGTGACATCCGTATGGCAGTAACCAGCGTACTAATGGCTTCAGTTTGACCAAATACAACCATATTTAGGTCACGTTCAAGATTTTTCAGGGTTTCAGTATCGGAGCTATTTACTGTTTTTGCCGGAATTCGTGCAATCCGTGCAACAATATTTTCTATTTCATTTACGCTGATAGATTTTTTATTGGATTTCCTGGCAGCACTACTTTGCAACTGACGACTGGCACCCGCTTCGTCAATGACATCAATGGCCTTATCGGGAAGAAAACGATCCATAATATAGCGTTCCGATAATTCTGCTGCTGCACGCAATGCGTTATTACTGTATTTCACATCATGGTGGTCTTCAAAGCGTGTTTTCAGTCCTTTTAGAATCTCAACCGTTTCTTCCACGCTTGGCTCTTCCAGATCAATTTTCTGAAAACGTCTTGCCAGTGCATGGTCTTTTTCAAATACACTGCGAAATTCTGCATACGTAGTGGAGCCAATACATCTTAGTTCACCACTGGCTAACATGGGTTTAATCAGATTAGAGGCATCCATTACGCCACCCGAGGCCGAGCCGGCACCGATAATGGTATGAATTTCATCAATAAATAGAATGGCAGCCGGGCGCTGTTGCAGTTGTTTCAATACGCCTTTCAATCGTTTTTCAAAATCGCCGCGATACTTTGTACCAGCGACTAACGAACCTAAATCAAGGGAAAAAATAATACTATCAAGCAATACTTCAGGCACTTCCCTGTCAACAATACGTTTTGCCAACCCTTCTGCTAATGCGGTTTTACCCACCCCGGCTTCACCCACAAGCAGAGGGTTATTTTTTCGTCGACGGCAGAGGATCTGTACGGTACGTTCTATTTCATCATTGCGTCCAATCAACGGATCAACCAGTCCACGCATAGCACGCTGATTTAAATTGGTTGCAAAATTTTCCAGCGGTTGGGCTTCGCTCTCCCCTCCTGTCGTTTGCTGTTCAGAATGGTCTTCAAGCTTTTCCGTTTCATTCGGTACTTTGGTAATACCGTGTGAAATATAGTTAACAATATCAAGGCGACTCACATTCTGCTGATTGAGCAGATAAACCGCCTGTGATTCCTGCTCACCAAACATGGCAACCAGCACATTGGCACCCACCACTTCTTTCTTTCCTGAAGACTGCACATGAAAAACAGCACGTTGCAGAACACGTTGAAAGCCAAGTGTCGGCTGCACTTCACCACCGATAACCTCACCAAAAACAGGGGTGTTATTGTTCAGATACTCGCTTAATTCATGATTCAACAACTTAATGTCGGCACCACAGGCATGCAATACAACATTCGCACTGTTATTATCCAGTAGCGCCAGGAGTAAATGCTCTACCGTAATATATTCATGTCGTTTTTCTCGTGCATCACTAAATGCTTTATTTAATGATGCCTCCAGCTCTTTGCTTAACATGTCTGCACCTATTAGTTCAGTATTTCTGCAGCAACACAATATGCTGCGATAAATCTTCCGTCCTACTCTTCCTCCATCGTACACAATAGCGGATGCTGATTAAGTCGTGAAAATTCATTTACCTGATCCACCTTGGTTTCTGCAATTTCATGACTGTATATGCCACAGGTACCCTTACCTTTTGTGTGTACAGCCATCATTACTCTTGTTGATTTTGCATGATCCATTGCAAAAAACATCATCAGTATCTGTACAACAAATTCCATCGGCGTGTAATCATCATTATTAATAACAACCTTATACCGTTTTGGTGGTTTCAGTTCTGGTTTATCTTCCTCAACCGCCAGATCACTATCATAGTCATGATTAAAATCAGGATTACTCATGTCTTACCTTTCAGTGTAGAACATACTGTTCATTTTTTCTAAATGCTGAATATTTTTTTGTTAATACTTTGTCAAGTATGATAAAAAAGCTATAGCGTTATGCTGTTATGCTCCTGACCGCTTTGCTATTTTAGCGCAATTTATCACGCTGTGATAAAATTCAACTACAGCACACAGAAAAGACAGAAATACTCTAAAAAAGTGCTGATTAAATCAGTTTAAAATCTAGACCGATTCTAACACTATACTCTTTTTCACTTACAACGCTACCCCACAAATCAGGAACCGACATACCTGTCATCATTTTCTGTAGACACACGGACGGAATGAGCCGAAGAACTGGTCACCATGCGTTAAACCGCACCAGATCTGAGGTTCCTTAGTCACGCTCACCATTAGAACCACGACTTACCTGCAAGATATTCCGTAACAGGCTGAGTTTGTCCATGATGCGATTAAGCTGCTGCAGGTCACGTATTTCAATGGTTACCGCCATGTGCGCAGTCTGATCTTTTTTATTTGAGCGTGTATTAACGGCAATAACATTAATTTTTTCAGTTGATAGCGTTGACGTTATATCACTTAATAAGCCACGACGGTCATAGGCATCAATTAAAATATTTACCGGGTAACTCTGTACCTCGGTATCGCCCCATTCCACTTCTATCAAACGAGGTTGTTCTTTTTCTTTAAGGTGAAGAATATTTTTACAGTCTTTGCGATGTACGCTCACCCCTTTATCACGGGTAATGTAACCAATAATGTCATCATTCGGCACCGGCATACAGCAATTAGCAATACTGGTTAGTAGATTGCCTACCCCTTGAACATTAATATTACTACCGGTTTTATTCTGATGTTTTTTACGACCGGATGCGTAAACAGGAAAAGACAGCGGTTCATCTTCCACCATAAATTCATACAGAATGGATGATAGCTGCGCGACACTGATATCCCCCCGACCGAGACCGACATATAAATCATCAACGCAATTCTGCTTAAAATGGCTAACAATTTTTTCAATTGTCGGCTTTACACCATGGCGTTTTAATTCATGGTCAAAAATATTTTTTCCTGCCTGAAGATTTTTTTCACGATCCTGTTTTCTGAACCAGCTACGGATGCGACTACGCGCACGGGATGTTTTAATAAAGCCAAGATAGCTAATCATCCAGTCACGCCGTGGTGAAGCTTCTCTGGTAGTGAGAATTTCAACACGTTCGCCATTTTTAAGTGGGTTGGTCAGTTGTACAATCCGACCGTTTACTTTTGCACCACGACAACGATGACCGATTTCTGTATGCACTGCATAGGCAAAATCAACAGGGGTGGCACCTTCGGGTAGATCAATAACACGACCTTCAGGGGTTAATACAAACACCCTGTCCTGGAACATTTCCGACTTGAAATTTTCCAGCAATTCTTCATCACTGGCCTGCGAGGAATCCAGCAGCTTGCGTAAAGAGTCAATACCTGACTGAATATTGACATTTCCTTCTACTGATTCTTTATAGCGCCAGTGTGCAGCAATCCCGTATTCGGCAAATTCATCCATCTGATGCGTACGTATCTGCACTTCTACCGGCTTTCCCTGTGGACCATACACGGCTGTATGTAATGACTGGTATCCATTATTTTTTGGATTTGCTATATAGTCATCAAACTCTCTGTAAATATGCCGCCACTGCGCATGTACCAGCCCCAGAACCATATAACACTCAGCAACTGTATCAACAATTACCCGTACTGCCCGAACATCATACAGCTCATTAAAGCTACGCTGTTTGGCCGTCATTTTTTTCCAGATACTGTAGATATGTTTTGGTCGGCCGAAAATATCCGCCTGGATACTTTCTTTACAGGTAATAGCCTCAAGTTTTGCTACTACATCATGGATAAACTGTTCCCGTTCCCCGCGCTTTTCATCCAGGTGCAGGGCAATCGATTTATAAGTTTCGGGTTCAAGGTAACGAAAAGCCAGGTCTTCCAGCTCCCATTTTAACTGACCAATACCCAGTCGGTTAGCAATAGGGGCAAGAATTTCCAGACTTTCGCGGGCGATTTCAATCTGTTCATCAGGGGGAGCCAGCTTTAACTGGCGCAGACGTTGTACCCGATAGGCCATTTTAATCAGTACCGCACGTACATCGTCAACCATCGACAACAACATACGCCGCAGACTTTCCGCCTGTTCTGGCGTTGCGATCTGTTCTTCGCCATGAAAATGATGTAGCTGCATAACGCTGCCAACCAGTTTCATTATTTTGCTACCAAACTGCTGCTCTAACTGGGCAGCATCCACCGTAACGTGCAAACGGGTACTGCTTAACAGGGCAACAATCAGGGTTGTTTCATCGACACCCAGTTCACTTAACAATAAAGCAACATCCAGACTGGAGGGTAAACTGCCCACCACAGGTAATGTCCATACCTGTTTACAGGCGGCTCGTAACAGGCTATCGGCTTCGACCTCATTCCCTTTTAATTTTTGCAGATACTCATCCAGAGAATAGTCCTGCGTAATCCGGTTAAATCGTTGTGTACTCTGCATAGGCTACATTGTAAAACAATGGGTTGTGTGTTCGGTCAGAAGAAAGCGCCAGATGAATAAGCTGTTTGACCGGGACCTAAGCAGAGCTTTCCTTGCAACAGTTGGGGCACTTGCCATACAGAATCAGACTGTGATCGGTGACTTCATAGCCCATTTTACCGGCTACCTCACGTTGACGTTCCTCAATAAGTTCGTCAAAAAACTCTTCTACCTGCCCACAGACCACGCAGACTATATGATCGTGATGGCCTTTTTCATTCAGCTCAAAGACAGCCTGCCCACCTTCAAAATGGTGGCGATCAACCAGACCAGCCGCTTCAAATTGCGTTAAGACCCGATAAACGGTGGCAAGCCCGATCTCCTCACCATCATCCAGCAAAGCGCGATAGACATCCTCCGCACTCTGGTGACGTGTTTTCGATGCTTCCAACAGCCCGAGTATTTTTATTCGCGGCAGGGTAACTTTTAGACCAACTTTTTTTAAATCACTGGATTCCATACATTTTCTACTGAATATTACTTACAATTGCGGTATGATTTCCGCCCTTCGACAGAAACTACCGTTATACACGTTTATGCAACTAAGAACTACTCTCTCTGGAAAATTTTATCGCCTGTGCCTGCAATCCGTCATGCTGCTATTACCTGTGCTAATGCTAAGCTCCTGTGCCGAGTGGCTACCTGATGCCTATCGAATGGAATTGCAGCAGGGTAACACGGTCACACGTAAACAGCTAAACATGCTCAAAATTGGCATGAGCAAACAGGATATACGCAATCTTATCGGTTACCCGATACTTGCAGATCCTTTCCATAATCAGCGATGGGACTACATATACCGGCTCATCCCTCGCAAGGGGGTTGAAAGAAAATCGCGCTTAACCCTTTATTTCAACAACAACATACTACAGCGCATTGATGACAGTGACTATATTGAATCGTAAAAACCGATAGCACAGAGCAATATACCCTGGCCCATGTCCTGGCCC
>CAYXNL010000007.1:0-13747 GCA_964466455.1 uncultured Thiotrichaceae bacterium | reverse complement strand
CCTGGCCCATGTCCTGGCCCGTGCTGCCAGATTCGTACTATCAGGCTATCTTATCCGAGGGTTTTGTTTCCGTCCCCCCACCCTTTTTCATCGCCTTACCTTCTGCTGCACGCTTGCGTCTGACTTCTTTCGGGTCGGCAATTAATGGCCTATATACCTCAATACGGTCTCCCTCTTTAATTACCGTTACCATGCTGGCCGCTTTACCATAAATGCCCACCTTTGCATTTTCAAGCTCAAGATCGGGAAAATCCATCATAATGCCAGACTGTACAATGGCAGCACCCAGTGTGGTTCCGGCATCAACATTAACCTTACGAACAACCTGCTTTTGTGCCATTGCATAAGCAACTTCTACATTAATTGACGGCTTCTCATCCACATCTACCGCTGGTAGCGAATTTTTTGATTCAGAAACGCTCACCATATACCCCCACTGCACGTTTACAGAAAGCATCGACCAGTGTTGTTGCAATTTGCATAAAAACGGGTTTAGCCGCAATTGAAATGACGGCACTGTCAAATTCAAATTCAAGATCCAGTACAACTTTACATGCGTTTTCCGTCTTCAAGCTGTAAAACTGCCAGTAACCCCGCAGCTTCTTAAATGGTCCATCAACCAGTTGAAGTTCAATACGCCGGTTTTTTTCCAGCTTATTACGTGTGGTAAACGTTTTATTTAATACCCCTTTTGCTATTTCCACACAGGCAACTATTTCTGTTTCGCTTTGTGAAAGGATTCGGGAACTACGACACCAGGGAAGAAAGCTGGCATACGCATCCACGTCATTGACCAGCCGGTACATTTCCGCCGGTGAATAGGACACCAGCGCACTACGTTGTATATGTGACAAAACAACTCTCTAATCTATAATCAGTAAGTTTATAATCAATAAATCTGTAATCAGTACATTATCAGACAGCCTGCTATATCGCGCCAACTGCTCTTAAAAATACGATAATAACCGCCACAGGGGTAACATAACGTACCAGAAAATGCCATATTTTATATATGGCAGGTACAGTATTCAGCTCCATTTTACTCGATGAAGTACGCATGATCCAGCCGGCGAATAATGCAATAAACAGCCCGCCCAGTGGCAACATGATATTGGCGGTTAAATAATCCAGCGTATCAAAAAAGTGCATGTTATGGAACAGGAAAGGAATACTCCAGGTATCATCCTTCCAGATATTAAAAGAAAAAATTGTCCCGAGGCCGAGCAACCAGGTCCAGAAGCCCATTACTACTGAGGCATAGACACGTGTGTGCCCCTTGTTTTCTATCAGCCAGGCAACCGCCGGTTCAATCAGCGAAATAGCCGAGGTCCATGCAGCGAAAACCAGTAGAATAAAGAACATTACACCAATCAATGTGCCGCCCTGCATATGACCAAAGGCAATTGGCAGGGTCTGAAAAATGAGACCTGGCCCCGCGCCGGGCTGTAACCCGTTAGCGAAAACAACGGGGAAAATAGCCAGACCGGCGAGTAACGCCACGACGGTATCGGCCAGGGCAATATATATGGATGCCTGTACGATTGAATAATCCTCGGAAAGATAGGACCCATAGACCATAATCGCGCCCATCCCTAAACTCAGCGTAAAAAAGGCATGTCCCATTGCGATTAGAATACCTTTACCGGTAATCGCACCGGGGCTGAACATAAATAGTGCTCCTTGCTCAAAATAACCCGTAGTCATTGCATAAATAACCAGCACAATCATTAAGATAAATAACATCGGCATTAAATAGGTAACGGCTTTTTCCAGTCCGTTTTTAACCCCGCGTGAAACAACAACCATTGTCATCACCATAAACAGGGTGTGCCAGGCCAGCACCCGCTCGGGATCACCAACAAAGCTTTTGAAGATACTATTAACTCCGTCAGCCGTTGCGCCCAGAAACATCCCACTCGCTGTTTTAAATATGTATGACATCGCCCAACCGGCGATCACACTGTAGTATGAAAGGATCAGAAACCCGGCAATCACTCCCATCCAGCCCAGCCATTTCCATGCCTTACTACGTCCTTCTGCTGCTGCCAGCGTTTTCATGCTGTTTATCGGACTTTGCTTACCACGCCGCCCCAGCATAATTTCGGCAATCATGACTGGCAAACCAACCAGAAGAATACAACACAGGTAGATCAGTACAAAAGTGCCACCACCATTCTCACCGGTAATATATGGAAATTTCCAGATATTACCCAGCCCAACAGCTGAACCCGTTGCCGCAAGAATAAAAGCAGTACGATTACTCCACTGCGCATGTATGGGGAATTTTTCTTTTGTCATAAAAACCTGTTTATCGATTACGTTCAAAATATTCCTGTCATTTTCAACAATTTATCCCGCAGACTCAATACCTGTGAGTGATTTTTCTCGTATAAATTAATTATTGGCCCACAGGAAAACCGATTCCTGCGTAATTAAATGACATATATCAGGGCATAACCTATACTTGCACGCTTTACAATCAGGTGCTGGCAAGACACTATCCATGGCTAAAAAACAGAAAAGAAAACCCGCAGACAACACTATCGCCCGTAATCGGCGGGCACGTTTTGATTATGCGATTGAGTCTAACTATGAAGCCGGGCTGGTGCTTGAAGGCTGGGAAGTGAAAAGTCTGCGGGTTGGCAAAGTACAGATTGATGACAGTTATGTAATGGTAAAAGATGGGGAACTTGAATGGGTTGGTGGCACTATTACCCCGCTCATCACCACCTCCACGCATATTCACGCAGCCTCCACACGCAGTCGTAAACTACTGCTGCATCGTCTGGAAATTGATCGACTGATTGGCCAGATAGAACGTAAAGGTTACACGCTGGTACCACTGGCACTGTACTGGACAAAAAAAGGGCGGGTAAAAATGGATATTGGTCTCGCCAAAGGAAAAAAAGAACATGATAAACGCGCCGCCATCAAAGAACGTGACTGGAATCGAGAAAAAGCACGAATGCTGAAAATTCGGTAAAAGCCACAAAACAAACTATCCCGCCGCAAGCGGACGGGAATCAACCCTGAGAGATTTAACACAAACAAGCCCGTCACACATAAAAACTGTTATGTATGTGGCTACTCGTTACAAATAACCCGAGTAAGGCTCCGAAAAATAATATCGGTATGATAGCTATTTATACCAACAGCATGGCTACCAACAATATCAACCCCCAATTCAACCTACGGGGTTAACTAACAGGGGGCGACATCTTCCGCCTGAAATCCCTTATCACCTTTTACAACAGTAAACTCAACCTGTTGTCCATCAGCCAGAGATTTATATCCATCCCCTCGAATCTGATTAAAATGTACGAAGACATCTTCACCATCTTTTCGCTCAATAAAACCAAATCCTTTTGAATTGTTAAACCATTTTACGGTACCAGTTTCACGTTCAGCCATTCCAGCTTCCTTTTTCATTTAGTAATAGAGACTTTATTCTATATCAGCCTGATTCAATAAAACAATAAAAAATTAGGTAAATCAATACATTGGAATATAGCAATACGGTAATATTTATCTGTTATACAGGATACAGGGGTAAATATTAGCCATAAATATTAACCATAAACAGTTAGATAAGCAGGGAAACCGAGGGCAATGATATTTTGTCGCAGAACCCTGGTGGCGGGCGGCGGGTCGTTAGATTCAGATAACAGCTATCGCGTAATGCGAGGCGCATATTACTCTTTTAGCTGACGCTGACCGATAGTAAGTTTGTAACCTTCGGGATCATGTAGATCAAATTCATGCGTACGGTAATCTGTATGCCTCAATGTTTCGGGAGCATAACCTTTGGCCTGCAAATAGTGATGGAAGGCATCCACATCGTCACTGTACAGATAAAGACGACTACGTTCGTTATATGGCTGTACCGATACAGTGTTGTCCGCTTCCAGCATAATGACTATGTCCTTATTCTGTAGATGCAGCCACTGCAGGCCATTTCCATCACTGCGTTGATTAACGATAATAAACTGTAAAGCCTGTTGATAAAAATTGGCCACGGCCACAATATTTGCGCAGGATAGAACGAGAACACTACCGGTTAATTTCATAATTTTTACAAACCGTATAGCCTGTTCAAACTCTTCTGAGCTATACCGCTATTAATAGCGAAGTAAAACCGAACCCCAGGTAAAACCACCACCAAAAGCTTCCAGCAACAACACTTCACCGCGTTGAATCCGACCATCACGTACCGCCGTATCCAGTGCCAGAGGAACTGACGCCCCGGAGGTATTACCGTGTTTATCAACTGTTATCACGACGTGATCCAGTGACATTTTTAATTTTTTTGCAGTCGCATTAATAATTCGAATATTTGCCTGATGGGGAACTAGCCAGTCGATTTCGGATTTATCCATATTATTATATGCCAGCGTTTCATCAACAATACGACCCAGCGTATTAACCGCAACTTTAAAGACCTCGTTGCCTTTCATGACGATACCACCCGCACCATCCTTGATTTCACTTGACCCCATTGAAACACCATATGGCGTCATCAGCAGATTTTCATATTGCCCATCAGCATGCAGGTGCGTGGAAAGAATGCCACATTCATCACTCTCTTCCAGTATTACCGCACCAGCGCCATCGCCAAATAAAACGCAGGTATTACGATCAGTCCAGTCAAGAATCCGTGAGAGCGTTTCAGCACCAACAACCAGTGCACATTTCGTGCTGCCTGTGCGAAAGAATTTATCGGCAATACCCAGCCCATACACAAAACCGGTACACACCGCCTGCACATCAAAAGCCGTACAGCCATGAATATCGAGACGTTGCTGAAGCAGACAGGCAGTACCCGGGAAAACCCGATCGGGTGTTGTTGTTGCAACAATAATCAGGTCGATATCTTTACTGGTTTTACCGGCAGCCTGCATCGCTCTACGCGCGGCCTTTTCAGCCAGATCAACGGTAAACTCCCCTTCCGCTGCAACATGGCGCTCCTCAATTCCAGTGCGCGACCGTATCCACTCATCGGAAGTATCAACCATTTTCTCAAGATCAAAATTAGTTACTACTTTTTCAGGTAGATAACTACCTGTACCCGCTATTTTTGCATAACTCAAGAGCCATTCCCCTCTAGTTCAGACACTGTTGATGTTTCCAGTAATGAGCTCATACGATTACTGATATGTTCGGGTACCGATTTTTCTATTTCAAGTAATGCAATATTGATTGCATTGGCATAAGCCAGTATATCCGCGCCTCCATGGCTTTTTATAACAATGCCTCGCAGCCCCAGCATGGAAGCACCATTATACATACGCGGATCAATACGCTTACGAAATGCTTTTAATACAGGAAGTGCCAGTAAACCAGCCAGTTTGTTATAAAATCCACGGGAAAATTCCTGTTTCATATAATGGCCGATCATTTTTGCTACTCCCTCTGATGTTTTAAGCGAGACGTTACCAATAAAACCATCACAGACAACAACGTCTACATCACCAAGATAAATATCATCGCCCTCAACAAAACCGATATAATTAATCGGTGCGTTTTGTAAATATTTATGTGCGGCTTTTACCTGCGCATTACCCTTGCTCTCTTCCGAACCGATATTCAACAGACCAACCCGGGGATTTTGAACACCATCAACTGCTTCAACCAGCACCGAACCCATGACTGCAAACTGCAATAGATTGTCTGCACTACAGTCTACATTCGCTCCTAGATCCAGCATATGAGTATGCCCATTGATAGAAGGAATAGTAGTACTGATTGCAGGACGGTCAATACCTGGCAAGGTTTTTAGTACAAATTTTGCCGTTGCCATTAATGCACCGGTATTGCCAGCACTCACTGCCGCCTGCGCAACACCTTCTTTTACCAGATTAATTGCCACACGCATGGAAGAATCTTTTTTTCTGCGCACGGCAATGGCCGGCTCTTCGTGCATTTCGACCACTTCTGAAGCGTGTCGGATACTGATAACATTATCGGCACAGTCCGACACGCCAGTAACAACAGAAACATCATGTTCTGTTGCACATCGTGTCAGAACCTGTTCATCTCCAACAAGGATAATATGCACATTTCGATTACTGTTAACGATATGTGCCGCAGCAGGGATGATGACATCAGGGCCAAAATCCCCCCCCATTGCATCGAGCGCAACTATCACCATTTCAGGCATGGACAGACGATCCTGATATTATCTCTAAAAAAATTATTGTGGTGCGCAACAAAAAGTTTTCGACAAAGTAATTTGCAAAACAACTAATCTTCAAATGTATCACCGGTATTGACAACCTTACGCCCCCTGTAGTAACCGTCTGCAGTTACGTGGTGGCGGTAATGCGTTTCACCAGAAGTAGCATCAACGGATGTGGTTGGTTTACCTAATGCATCATGAGCGCGGCGCATACCACGCCTTGAACGGGTCTTTCTACTTTTTTGAACGGCCACAACTATCTCCTCAAAATATAATTTTAAAATAAAAAAACCGTTAACTGATAACGAGTTAACGGGTTATCCGGTACTTCCCGGATCACACCGGAGAGCACAATTAATGGATGATTTTCTACCCTTCTTTCTTCAACGCCTGCCTTTTTAGTGATTTCAGCGCAGCAAAAGGGTGTGATGCCTGTTTCTGTAATTTTATCTGCTCTACCTGATCAGACATATATGCCGAACAGGTATTCTCATGCATAGCCACCATCGGTAAACTGAGTAGTAACTCATCTTCGAGCAGTGCGATAAGCGATTGCTCCTCACTTTCAAGCAAATAAGGTTCAAACATTTCCGGCAGTAGTTCGCCATCTTCCTTATGATGAATAAACGCAAATTTAAAATGACTTTCAATACTTAACGCCATGGGCTGCAAACAACGCTGACATGCCAGTTTCAACTCCGTGATAACCGAACCCTTTAACCCTGCATGACCGACATTAGTACCGAACTCAAGATCAACTCTGATATCTCCCTCACTATCGAGTGAAAGCTCCGATAATCGCTGCAGCTGAGACAACAGAATATTGCCCCGGTAGCAATAATTTCGCTCCACCTGACGCATAAAATTCATGGTTTCGGGTAATTGCGTCTGCATAATCTGCCTATGTTAAAGCAATTTGGTGTTTTTGTATAGATTTTCCTTACATTTCAACAGCTTCAGCCATTCAGCCTGAGACCCGGCAAGTCTGCATATTTTTTTAATTTAGGGTAGTATTATCAACCTCTTATGAATCACATTCACAGACGTCAACGATGAAACTTATACTTGCTTCGACATCACCCTTTAGAAAAGTTCTATTGAAAAAACTACAACTGGACTTTATTTGTGAGGCGCCAGATATTGATGAAACACCATTAAAAAATGAAACCATAGAAAATATGGTAATCCGCCTTGCCGAAGCTAAAGCCCGGGCAATGGCAGCACACTATCCCAGCGCGCTAATTATCGGCTCGGACCAGAGCGCCGTGCTAAATGGAAGTAAACTTACAAAACCGGGCGATTTTAATACCGCTTTCAGGCAATTAAAAGCAGCATCAGGCCAGAAAATTATTTTCCAGACCGGCTTATGTCTACTAAATACCGTCACCAGTAAAAGCCAGAGCAAATGTGTTCCCTATAGCGTTGAATTTCGTCAACTTAGTGATACCAAAATAAAAAATTATCTGGAAAAAGAGCAACCTTTTAACTGTGTCGGTAGTTTTAAATCCGAAGCGTTGGGCATTAGCCTGTTTAAACGCTTTGATGGTGAAGATCCTAATGCTCTGATTGGCCTGCCACTTATTCAGCTAATTACCTTTCTTGAAAATGAAGGCATTTCTATTCCCGACAATCTCTGAGATCAGGTTCAGCTCGAACAGATTACTGATTACAATGCACCAGGGGTTCCTTTATTTTACAGAAATAACGCTGTTTCAGAAAAATATTCAAACTGGCAACTACCACTAACACACTGAATAGTGTATTCTTAGCCGCCTTCGGGGCGTAGCGCAGTCTGGTAGCGCACTACACTGGGGGTGTAGTGGTCACAGGTTCAAATCCTGTCGTCCCGACCAGTTTTCTTCCTCAATTTATCCATATTACCCTGAAAGACAAAAAAACCGGCGCATTGGCCCGGTTTTTGCTATTTTGTGTTGCTGGCTTACTCCAGTTTTATTTACCACAGCTTATTTACTGCCGCTTATTTACTATGGCTTATCTACTATGGCTTATCTTTTCAGTAAGGATAACAGGCCTTCTAGTTCATCACGCATCTGGCGAATAATCTGCTGGCTTTGGCTGTTATCTTCTGCAACTTCTTCACCCGTCAGTTTCTGCCGGGCACCACCAATGGTGTACCCCTGATCGTACAGCAGACTACGTATCTGACGAATCAGGATAACATCGTGGCGCTGATAATAACGCCTGTTACCCCGTCTTTTAACAGGTTTTAGCTGTGTAAATTCCTGTTCCCAGTAACGTAACACATGCGATTTAACACCACACAGTTCACTGACTTCCCCAATGGTAAAATAGCGTTTTCCGGGAATAACCGGTAATTCATTATTATTGCTGGCTTCCAGCATAGGCTTCTACTCTTTGCTTCAGTTTCTGTCCAGGTCTGAAGGTTACAACACGACGGGCTGAAATAGGTATTTCCTCACCGGTTTTGGGATTACGCCCCGGACGTTCTGTTTTATTACGTAAAACAAAATTACCAAAACCAGAGAGTTTAACGTGATTGGCATTACCCAGTGCGGTTCTGATCTCCTCAAAGAAAAGTTCAACCAGCTCTTTTGCCTCACGTTTATTTAAACCCAGTTCTTCGTATAAGCTTTCTGCCATATCGGCTTTCGTCAATGCCATACCTACTCCCGGAGTGTAGCAGCAAATTGTTTATTTAGCGCAGATACAATATTTTCTATTTCCGTATCTACATCCTGATCGGTAAGAGTGCGGGAAAACTCTTGTAAAATCAAGCCGAAGGCAACACTTTTTGTGCTTTTATCCACACCTTTCCCCTGATATAGATCAAATAATTCACATTCTATAAGTAAATCCGATGCCGTATCGTAAATTACCCGAATTAAATCCGCAGCAGACACTGAATTGTCCACTAAAATCGCAATATCGCGGCGTACCTGTGGAAAGCGCGATAATGCCTTAAAAGCAGGTAACGCTGATTCATCAATAGCGCCTTGCTGAATTTCAAACACATAAACACGTGGATCAATACCAATTGCTTTTTGCACAACTGGATGCAAGGCACCTACCCAGCCAACAACTTCATTCGCCTGTAACAGACAGGCTGACTGTCCCGGATGCAATGCCGGATGCTCGGCTACTTTAAATTCAGTTTTATTAACAGCATCGCCCAGTAGTGCCTCAACATCGGCCTTAATATCAAAAAAGTTAACTTTCTCGCTGCTAACGCCCCACTGCTCAGGTACCAGCTCACCACAAATTGCCCCGGCAAACGCCGGTTTCTGTAAAATACCTGCCTGTAGTGTACCTGTATTCCTGTTCTCTTTATCCCGTTTAAAACATAACCCGGTTTCAAACAGGCGAACACGAGTCTGCTGACGATTGAGATTATATTTCATTGCCTGCAGCAAACCAGCCCATAAAGTAGTACGCATCACCGACATTTCCGAAGAAATCGGATTGGCCAGCACTACCGGGGTGTTTTCCGGATCCAGCACGACCTCAATGGCCGGATCAACAAAACTGTAGGTAATTGCCTCGAAATACCCGCGATTGACCAGTATCTGTTTTAATCGTGTCAACGGCACACTGGTTTCTTTCTGCGCCTGGATAACACCGGGATAAGAGGAATGAATACGCGGTATATTATTATAGCCATAGACACGCACCAGCTCTTCAAGTAAATCTGCTTCAATATTCAGGTCAAAACGATAGCCGGGAACGCTTACCTGCCAACCATCACTAGCCGTTTTCACTTCCAGTCCCAGGCGGATAAAAATCGCCTCCACCTCAGTGTCCGGAAGATCAATACCCAGTACCCGTTTGATCCTTGCACGACGCAGAGAAATAGTATTTTTTTCAGACTGATGAAACGGTGTTGTATATTCTTTTATGGTAGAAATCTGTCCACCACACACGGCCAGTATTAATTCGGTGGCACGTTCCATTGCCGGCACTTGCAGATTGACGTCAACACCACGCTCAAAACGGTGTGATGAATCAGTATGTAATCCGTATGAACGTGCTTTACCAGCAATAACCTCCGGTTTGAAAAAAGCACTTTCAAGGAAAATATCCCGCGTGTGCGTGCTTACTCCACTGTGTTCGCCGCCCATCACCCCAGCAAGCGCGAGTACAGCATTATCATCAGCAATGATCAGTGTACTGTCATCCAGCGCAACGTCTTTACCGTCAAGTAAAGTAATTTTTTCCCCTGAACTGGCATAACGCACGGTGATTTTTCCATTAAGGCGATCTAAATCAAACGCATGCATGGGCTGGCCCAGCTCCAGCATCACATAGTTGGTAATATCCACTATTGCACCGAGGGCACGTACGCCACCGCGACGTAGTCGCTCCAGCATCCATAATGGTGTTTGTGCCTGGGTATTCACTCCTTTAATTACCCGACCCACATAATGGCTACACGCCTCCCGCGCATCAATCTGAACGTCGAACACACTGCTGTGCGTAGCTTCCACAACTGTCATTTCCGGTCTGGTGATTGCGCAGTTGTTTAATACTGCCAGTTCGCGAGCAATACCGGCAATACTTAAGCAGTCTCCCCGATTTGGTGTCAGATCAACCTCAATAATGGTATCATCCAGTAACAGATAATCACGCAGGTTTTCACCCACCGGTGCATCATCAGGCAGCTCCATTAAACCGGCCGAGTGTTCGGCCAGCCCCAGCTCTTTTTCCGAACACAACATCCCCGATGATTCCACACCGCGTAGTTTTGCCGGTTTTATTCTGAGTGGTTTATCATTAACCTGTATCGGTAATATTGCACCAATTTTTGCCAATGGCACTTTCAATCCGGCACAAACATTCGCCGCACCACAAACAATCTGTAGAAGCTGTGAGCCATCGTTAACCTGACAGGTATTGAGTTTGTCCGCATCCGGGTGCTTTGTTATTGACTCGACCTGCGCCACGACCACATCGCTAAACTCGCCGGCAGCGGCTTCCACCCCGTCAACTTCCAGCCCGGCCATGGTTAACTGATCACACAACTCCTGTGTGCTGAGATCAGGATTTACCCAGCTTCTTACCCATTGTTCACTAAATTTCATTATGCTTATCTTTTATTGATTATCTTTACTTAAACTGCTGCAAAAATTTTAGGTCATTTTCAAAAAACAGACGTAGATCGTTTACACCATAACGCAGCATTGCCAGACGCTCAACGCCGATTCCAAACGCATAACCTGTATATTTATCGTTATCAATACCCGCCGACTCAAAAACTTTTGGATGCACAATGCCACAGCCGAGAATCTCTATCCAGCCAGTATGCCCACACACACGACAACCTTCCCCTGCACACATCACGCATTGTATATCTACTTCTGATGATGGCTCGGTGAATGGAAAATAGGATGGGCGGAAACGAGTCTGCAAATTCTCATTTTCAAAAAACTGTTGGAGAAAATCGGACAAAGTGCCCATTAAATCGGCAAAGCTGACATTTTCATCAACCATCAGCCCTTCCACCTGGTGGAACATCGGCGTGTGAGTTAAGTCGGAATCGCAACGGTACACCCGTCCCGGTGCAATAATACGCAATGGTGGTTTATGTTTTTCCATATAACGCACCTGTACCGGTGACGTATGGGTGCGCAGCAGGGTACTGGCATCAAAATAGAAAGTATCGTGCATGGCACGTGCAGGATGATGCGAGGGAATATTCAACGCTTCAAAATTATGGAAATCATCTTCAATTTCCGGGCCTTCCACTACGCTGAAGCCCAATGGTAAAAACAGGGCTTTAATCCGCTCCATGGTACGGGTAACCGGATGTAAGGTGCCAGATGACTGGTTACGACCGGGCAGGGTCACATCAACTTTTTCAGCCACAAGTTTCGCATTCAGTTTTTTCGTTTCCAGAACACCCTTGCGTGTTTCAATGGCCATCTGCACATCACGCTTGGCCAGATTTATTTCCTGTCCGGCCTTCTTGCGCTGATCTCCCGGTAATTGCCCTAGAGTTTTAAGCAACGATGTTAATGCACCCTTTTTACCCAGATAATTAATTCGAAACTGATCCAGTGATTCCAGATCATCGGCATTATTAATTTCTACCTGTGCACCAGCGGTTAACTTTTGTAAGTCCACGCCTTACTCCTGTATGAATATTTTTTATTTTTACCGCAGAGATGCGGAGACACAGAGTTTATTATTTACACACGGCGGTGAACAAAAAGCTTTTCTTAGCACCTCTGCGCCTCTGTGGTAAGAAAGCTTTTAATGTTTATACCATTGCCCCAGCCACAGGCACAAAAAAAGGGAAGCACTCTCCCCTTTTCCTGTTCAGGCATATTCAGGTAGATACCCGAACAACACGGTAACAATCAGGCAGCAAGTGCAGATTTTGCCTTTTCAGCGATCTGGCTAAACGCATTCATATCATTCACAGCCAGGTCGGCCAGCAGTTTACGATCAATTTCAACCTCCGCCCTGCTTAAACCATTAATTAAACGGCTGTAGGATAAACCGCATTCATGGGCAGCCGCATTAATACGGACAATCCACAAAGAACGAAATATACGTTTTTTTACACGACGATCACGGTAGGCATATTGACCGGCTTTAATAACCGCCTGATAGGCAACGCGGTAAACTCGACTGCGCGCACCATAATAACCTTTGGCTTTGGCTAAAACTTTTTTGTGTTTAGCCCTGGCCTGTACGCCTCTTTTAACTCTTGGCATTTCTATTTACTCCAGCTTAAGTTAAACGTACGGCAACATGCGTTTCAGCATCTTGGTATCGTTTTCGTGTACCGTTGCATCGTCACGTAAATGACGCTTACGTTTGGTACTCTTCTTGGTCAGGATATGACGACGGTGTGACTGACCACGTTTAAACCCGCCAGAACCATTTTTGCGGAAGCGTTTTGCCGCTCCCCGGTTTGTTTTCATCTTAGGCATTAGCCTTCTCCAGTACTTTTACTAATCTGTTTCTGCATACCCGCAGAGCCAATAATATTACAGGTATCACTTATTATTTGCCGGGAACGTTGTCACTTATCCCGACCTACTCTATTTGGTTTTCTTCGGCCCCAGAACCATCACCATCTGACGACCTTCCATATTTGGCATTTGCTCAACCGCAGATATTTCTTCCAGGTCAACAATAACTCGTTTCAATAACGCCATGCCCAATTCCTGATGGGCGAATTCCCTGCCACGAAAGCGCATGGTTACTTTGGTTTTATCACCACTTTCAAGAAACTTTCTGAGCTTATTCAACTTGGTAGTATAATCACCCACTTCCGTTCTTGGACGAAACTTGATTTCCTTAACCTGCGTACGTTTCTGCTTCTTGCGTGCTCCCTGTTTTTTCTTACTATTTTCGAATCTGAATTTACCAAAATCCATAATCCTGCAAACAGGCGGTTCTGCATTCGGGGAAACTTCCACCAGATCAAGCCCGGCGCTTTTAGCCTTTCCCAGTGCTTCAGCACTGGGCATGACACCCAGTTGCTCGCCTTCATTGTCAATGACTCGAACTTCAGGATAGTTTATTTCGCCATTTAAACGCGTCTTTTTCGGTGCAGCGATAGTTTTATTCCTCCAAAACAGCATG
>CAYXNL010000006.1:42722-55112 GCA_964466455.1 uncultured Thiotrichaceae bacterium | reverse complement strand
GGTTGAAGCTGCATCAGACCCGCGTGGTATTGGTGAAGCACGAACACTGCCATAAAATAATTATCTACTTCAAATAACCATCTACTTTCAGGAGTTTAATTATTCTGGAAGCTGATTAATCTACTGTCTTACGGTTTGGTAATGTTCAGGATAGCTTCCGGCAAGATGGACTATGGCAAAATCCTCTATAGTATATTTATACTGTAAAAACAGCCATTCGGTTGAGGAGAAACCTATGATTAACATTGCACATATACACCCGATGCTGGTTCACTTTCCACTTGCCCTGCTGCCTGTTGCACTGGGTGTACAAATGGTTGCGCTGTATAAAAATGAGGATTTATTCGGTCGTCACTGCCTGTCGTCTACCGGCCTGATGTTAATTATACTGGCTGCGCTGGGTGCAATTAGTGCCGCTGTGTTTGGCGATATGGCACTTGATCAGGCGATTGCATCCGGGGTACCCGATTCGCTACTGGAAACACATGAAGACCTGGGGCAGGTAAGCGCGGTGGTGTTGTCTGCTCTGGCCGTTCTGGAAATCTGGTTTTATCGTAAAAAAAGCACAGAGCCTGTGTTTAATCGAGGGTTTATGTTAGCAGGTATCCTGGTATTTCTTCTTCTGTTAACCACCGCCTGGTTTGGGGGGCATCTGGTTTATGATCTGGGGGTTAATGTAACGCTGCCAACGTTAAAATAAAACGCAGAGCGTATGGCTACAATAAGAAATATGCTGCTTCAACGACTCCGGTTGCACCTGTGGCTGACTGGTGTATTTGCCGTAGTCAGTGGTTGTGCCACCTATCAGCCACAGCCACTGACGAACCAGTCGCCACTGGCAACCGACCTTAACATGCTGCAACTTAAGGCAACTGCGCTGCATAACCCGCACAGTCAGTATGAAATCAATCCTGCTGACGGGCTTGACCTGATCGAAGTGGCAACCCTGGCAGTACTCGGCAACCCGACGTTGCGGGCTGAACGAGCAAAGCTGGGGGTTGCCAGTGCGCAGGCGTTTGCAGCTGGTTTACTGCCCGATCCGCAACTGTCAGCCAGTTTTGATAAAGTTATGGGTAATACCACTGATCTGGTCAGAGGCTGGGGAGGGGGACTGGCGTTTGATATGGTACCGTTAATTACTCGCCAGGCACGTATTGATGCTAAACAGAATACAAAAACCAGCATAAGACTGGAACTGTTATGGCAGGAATGGCAGGTAATACAGCAGGCGCAAACACTGGCAGTTCGCTACCGGCTTGAACAGCAACGGCTGGTGCTATTGCACCATATGCATCATCTCTATAAAAAGCGTTTTCAGCACTCTCTACAGGGGTTGAAGCAGGGCAATATTACACTGGATGTTAATGGTACTGATCTGACCGCCCTGCTGGCGACACTCAGCCAGATCAACCAGCTTGAGCAAACCCATAATCAGACTCGGCATAAACTTAGCTTGCTGCTGGGCCTGCAGGCAGACGTGTCTTTTACCATCAGCCCACTGCCTACTGACAATACGCTGTCCTCCGGTGTGATAAAAAAGCGCCTGCGACAGCTTGCTAATATGCGCCCGGATTTACTGGCATTAAAAGCTGGTTACCGGGCGCAGGAAAATCGTGTCAGAGCCGCTATTCTGGCGCAGTTTCCTTCTTTTACTCTGGGCATTAGCCGTGCCCGCGATACTGGCGGGGTAAATACCAGTGGTTTAACCATTGGGCTGACCCTGCCTGTCTTTAACGGTAACCGTGGAACGATTGCCGTTGAAAGAGCAACTCGAAGTCTGCTGCAAAAGGAATACCAGTCACGTCTGGCACAGGCCGATAATGATGTAAAACGCCTGCTTGATCAACAGGCTATCATCACTGAGCAGCACAGGAACCTGACGACTTATTTACCGCGATTACAGTCTATCGTTACACGTTCCCGTCGTGCCTATAAACGTGGTGATATTGATGCACTGACTTTTCTCAATCTTGAAACCACCCTGCTCAATAAACAACTGGAAGTCATTACTTTACGGCAAACTCAGTGGCAGATATATATTGCGCTGAAAACCTTACTGGCTCTGCCGGACGGTGAGACTGAAACGTTAATTAGCCGTAACACAACTGCCATTCAACCATGAACAGGAAACCACTTTTTATTCTGCTAATTATTTTTTCAGCCAGTCTGTTCGGCACCATCATCGCTTCAGTACAGGCAACAGAAACACCTGTTGTAATGATAAAAACGGCCCCCATCGTACGCACTCAACTTGGTGATACGCTGGTTAGTTATGGTGTTCTGGAACCGGATCCTGATCAGGTTGTCAGCTTGTCGCTGCCACATGCCGGATTAATCAATCGTGTCTGGGTGCGGTTGGGTCAGCGTGTTAAAACCGGTGATAAACTGCTGGAGGTGATTACTGCGCCGGAGGCACGCATGCAATTTCTGCAGGCGAAAAGCGCGGTTGACTTTGCTAAACGTGAACGGGTACGTAAGCAGCAATTACTGGCAGAACAACTAACCACTCAGGCGGAGCTTGATGCTGCCCGCAAGCAGTTAAAGGATGCACGGTCTACTCTTGTTGCCCTGCGCGAACGTGGGCTGAATAAAGCAGAAGAAACTTTATATGCACCCCACGATGGTATTATCACACAACTCAATGTCTCTCAGGGACAACGTGTACCAACCAATACCACTGCAGTACTTATTGCAACCCAGGAACATTTAATCGCACGACTGGGTATTGAACCCGAAGACCTGAACAAAGTACAGCTGGGCACACCGGTAACGATTATTTCGGTATTTGTTCCCGACATCAAAGTAAGCAGTCAGATCCGTGAGGTACATGCCATGATCGACCCGCGTACCCACCTGGTGGAAGCGTTAGCGCCGATACCTGCACAACAGGGGCGTAAACTGGTTCTGGGTAGTCGTATTATTGGCAACATTCATCTTCCTTCCCATACGGTACTGGTCGTACCACGCAGTGCTGTGCTTGGCACAAAAGACCGGGCGTATCTGTACACGGTGAAAAATGGCAGGGCGCAGCGGATATCCGTACAAACCGGTATACAAACAGAGAAGTTAACCGCAGTCAGTGGTGATATTCAGGTCGGTGACAGAGTTGTTACGTCCGGTAATTATGAACTGCATAATGGTATGGCAGTGACAATAGAGAAGCAATGAAACTTTCTCACTGGGCAGCGCGTCACCGTCGTTCCATCCTTTTTTTAGTGCTTATTATAACACTTGGTGGTGTGGTGGCTGCCTTAAAACTTCCTGTCGCGCTGTTTCCACAAGTTTCCTTTCCGCGTATCGTGGTAATGCTGGATGCAGGTGATCGTCCGGCTGATCAGATGGTCATTGCTGTTACCCGGCCTGTTGAACAGGCAGTACGTTCAGTGCCCGGTGTGGTGTCGTTGCGTTCGAAAACCAGTCGCGGTAGCGCCGAGTTGTCGATAAATTTTGGTTGGGGCGATGATATGATCGCTGCAATGCTGCAGGTAGAATCTGCCATTAATCAGATATTACCGACATTACCCGGCGGAACCCGTTTTACTGTGCGGCGTATGGATCCTACTGTTTTTCCGGTTACTGCCTACAGTTTAACCTCAAACAGTCAGTCTCTGGTGCAATTGCGTGATCTGGCCAAATACCAGTTGGTGCCCCTGCTATCATCAGTCAAAGGGGTTGCAAAAGTCATGGTAATGGGCGGCAAACAGGCAGAATATCGGGTTGAAATCGACCCGGATAAACTGGCTGCTTACGGGTTGACGTTCAGCGATGTGGTCAGATCCGTGTCTGCCAGCAATGTGTTACAGGCGGTTGGTCGCCTGGAAGACCATTACAAATTATATCTGCTGTTATCTGATACCCGTATCCGTTCGCTGCACACGCTGGAAGAAACCGTGTTACGCAGTGGTGCCGATGGCCTGGTACGGCTGGATGATATTGCCAGTGTCTATTCAGCCACCACACCACAATGGTTGCGTGTTACTGCCGATGGCCATGATGCCGTACTGGTGCAGGTTTACCAGCAACCGGGAGGAAACACAGTACAGATCGTTGACGGGGTTAAACAACAGTTAAAAAACTATGCAGGCAAACTACCAGCAGGTGTAAAAATTGCTAACTGGTATGACCAGAGCCGGTTAATTACCGAATCGGCAACAAGTGTGCGTGATGCGATTGTTATCGGTATCGCACTGGCGGCGCTTGTCCTGCTGGTTTTTTTACGTAGTCTGAAGATTACGTTGGTGGCGATTCTGATTGTGCCTGCTGTACTGGCAAGCACTATTTTACTACTGAATGTTTTACACATGAGTTTTAATATCATGACCCTGGGCGGTATGGCCGCTGCTGTCGGTTTGATTGTTGATGATGCCATTGTGATGATCGAACATATTATCCGTCGTCTGCGCCAGCGCAGCAATGATGTCGCGTTGACTATTCGTGAAGCAGCAATTGAATTCACCTCGCCACTGACCGGCTCTTCTGCTGCCACAATTATTATTTTTGTCCCACTGGCATTTCTGGGTGGCGTCACTGGTGCCTTTTTCAAGGCATTATCACTAACCATGGCCAGTAGTCTGTTTATTTCCTATCTGTTAGCGTTGTTGGCTGTGCCATTACTCGCCGAACATCTGCTGACTAAAAAAGATGCGGAAAAAGAAGACGCAGGCCCGTTATTTAGCAGAATACAACAAGCTTACTGCAAACTGATGCAACGCCTGATGAAAACCCCGTTATTATTATTTATCGGTATTGTTCCTTTGCTTGCTATCGGTTATATCAGCTACCAGCAGGTTGGTTCGGGTTTTATGCCACACATGGATGAAGGGGGATTTGTTCTGGACTATCGCAGCCCGGCAGGTACTTCCTTAACCGAAACCGACCGTTTACTTCGGCAGGTTGAAAAAATTCTGCGGGCTAATCCGGCAGTCGAAACTTATTCACGACGTACCGGTGCGCAGCTTGGTGGTGGACTGACTGAAGCCAATGAAGGGGATTTTTTTGTACGCCTGAAACCTTTTCCACGACCACCGATAGAGAAGGTAATGGATGACATTCGTCTGCACATAGAAAAGCAGGTGCCCGGTCTGGAGGTTGAAATGGCGCTGTTAATGGAGGATTTGATTGGTGATTTAACCGCCGTGCCGCAGCCGATTGAAATCAAACTTTTTGGCAATAATAATGTGCAATTAATGTCTGTTGCCGTCAGAGTGGCAAAAGCCATCAGTAAAATCCCTGGTATTGTGGATGTAAAAGATGGCGTGGTGCTGGCGGGTAATGCGATCAACATTATTGTTGATCGTGACAAAGCAGCGCTGGAAAATATCGACCCGAGCCAGGTCACCAAACAGTTAACCGCCTGGTTTAACGGGCTGGTTACCACGCAGATACAGGAAAGTATCAAACTGGTTGGTGTGCGCGTGTGGGTACCTGCCGCTGCCCGTGATAAAACCACTGCTTTTGAAAAAATTTGGTTACGTGCACCGGATGGTCATCGCTTTCCGCTTAAACGTATTGCCCACATCAGTATTGAAACTGGACAGCCACAAATTGACCGGGACAATCTGAAGCGGGTGGTGGCTGTCACTGGCCGCATCAGCGGACGCGACCTTGGTTCAACTATCCGTGATGTTAAACAGGTGCTGGCAAAACCGGGTCTGTTACCTGCAAATATGTATGACAAACTCGGTGGCCTGTACCAACAACAGCAAATTGCTTTTCACGGGTTGTTGGCCGTGTTTATTGCTGCACTGACACTGGTATTTTTGCTATTACTGTTTCTATATGAAGAATTTGCTATCGCTATTGCTATTATGGTTTCACCCCTGCTGGCCATGGCTGCTGTTTTTACCGGCCTGTGGCTGACTGGCATCGAACTGAATATTACTGCAATGATGGGCATGACCATGATTGTCGGCATTGTCACCGAAATATCAATATTTTATTTCTCGGAATACCATGACCTGCTGCGCCAGAATACAGAAAAAACGCTGGCATTGATTCAGGCAGGTAATAATCGCCTGCGCCCCATCACCATGACCACACTGGCAGCCATTCTCGCACTGTTGCCTCTGGCGTTGTCACTGGGTCAGGGTTCAGCCATGCAGCAGCCATTGGCAGTGGCTATTATCTCCGGATTAGTGGTACAGATTCCACTGGTACTCATCGTTATGCCACTGCTGTATAAATTACTTGCTGAGATTAAGACCGGCGAGCAATAAATACCGCTCGTGTGGGTGCCGGATAGCCTTCCACGGTTAAATCTGGCCGGTCTGTAAACAAGTCGGCCAGTAATTCGAAAGTCATCCACTGTGTGGCTCGCTGTTCAGTGGTGGAGGTACGGCTGACATCAACCAGACGAATATCTTCAAACCCTCAACGAGCCAGCCACATTTGCATGGCATTCAACAGACGGAATAAACCAGACATTGCTGCGCATACGTGCATAGCGATCTTTTGGTAGCAACACGGTCTGTTCATCGCCGTCTATGATCAATGTTTCCAGCACCAGTTCACCACTGGGTCGCAGTGTACTTTTTAACTGGTATAGGTGGTCAACAGGTGAGCGGCGGTGATATAGCACCCCCATGGAAAAAATAGTATCAAACGCCTGATTATTTCAACCATCTGTCGAGTATTAACCTTAAACCATAAAAACCAGGGTGACACTTAAGCCAGGATGATTATCAGCCAGTTGTAAGCTCGCCTGGTGTAATGTTGCTACGGCTTTTACCAGACTCAGACCCAGACCATTCCCTTCTGTACTGCGCGCCGGGGCCAGGCGTACAAACCGCAGCAATACGTTTTCGTGCTGATCGACAGCAATACCTGGTCCGTTATCACTCACTGTTAGCAATATCCGTCCGTTCTGCTTCACTGCCTGCAGGCTGATGTGTGCGTTTTCGGTGGTGTATTTGAATGCATTATCGAGCAGATTACTGACTGCCTGTGCGAGTAGCTGTCGATTACCCATCATTTTAAGCTCTGGATGAATCTGAGCTTTAAAGTGTTTGCCCAGCGCCTCTGCTTCATCCTCATAGAGTTCGCCGATATCGGTCAGCAAAGTCGAAATATCAATGCTCTCCCAACTGCCACGAAAACTGCCTGCTTCAGTCTGTGCTATTTCCAGTAGCGCGTTAAACGTCTGCATTAATTCATTGGCATCCTGTAAAGTTTCTTCCATCACCTGGCGATATTCTTCCTGCTCGCGTTGCTCCAGCAAGGTGACTTCAATACGATTACGTAACCGGGTCAGCGGGCGGCGTAGATCATGTGCAATATTGTCGGTCACCTGACGCATCCCGGTGAGTAATCGATCGATGCGCTCCAGCATAGCATTCAGATGGCTGGCAAGTTCATCAAATTCATCATGCTGTCCGCTTAAAACCAGCCGTGTCGATAATTGCCCAGCACTTACCCGTTGCGCGGCGACGTTGATTGCATCAATACGCTGTAATATTGTGCGTCCCAGCAACCAGCCCATGGTCAGCGCCAACGCGATAGAAATAAACAGGATGATGCCCATAATAGTCAGCGTAAACTCCTGTAAATCCTCCGCCTGATGCACCCCCTGGGCAACCAGCAGGCGGCTGCCATCATCTAGCCTGACAGCAATCATTGGCCAGAAGCCGTCATCATCCGGTAACTGCATTGGAATCCGTTTGTCCTCAATCCAGACATTACGTACGGTAGCATCTGCCTTAAATCCCGCTGGCCAGCTCAGCAGATTACCGGCCAGTTTTTTACCCGTTGAAGATTGCAATAAATAATAACGCTGGTTTTCACTGCTGACAGATTGCTGCCTCAGTTCAAGCACAGCCATGAGTCGTTTACGCCCTGACTGACGGTCAATGTGTACCAGATGAATTATTTCCTGTTCCAGTGCAGCTTTAATCTGTGCATCCACATAGTGACTGGTCGCCCAGTAGAGCATGCCTAGTCCCAGCGTAATTAACAGAGCATAAAATAACGCATAACGCAGTGCCAGTCGAATTGCAGTGGTATGGAGTAATCTACGCAGATTCATCAAGCCGGTATCCCACACCGCGTACGGTATGCAATAATGCGTGTTCAAAATCTTTATCAATTTTTGCGCGTAAGCGACTGATCTGGGTATGAATTACATTGGTTTGCGGGTCAAAATGAAAATCCCAGACCTGTTCAAGTAACATGGTGCGGGTAATCACCTGACCGGCGTGTTGCATAAAATATTCCAGCAAACGCAACTCACGCGGTTGTAGCCGTATCACATGGCCCGCACGCGTCACCCTGTGCTTCAGCAAATCCAGTTCCAGATCTGCCACACATAAGCGTGATGGATTCTCATCAACACTGCCACGGCGTAACAAAGCATCTAGCCGAGCTAGTAATTCGCTAAACGCATAAGGTTTGACCAGATAATCATCACCGCCGGCACGCAAGCCTTCTACCCTGTCATCCACTTCGCCCAGTGCACTTAATATCAGTACTGCCGTATTTTTACGGTCAGCACGTAACATGCGGATAATTGACAGGCCATCGCGTTTGGGCAACATCCGATCGACCACCAGCACATCATAATCACCACTTAATGCCTGGTGTAAACCCTCCTCACCGTCACTGGCATGATCCACCACATGACCATTTTCAACCAGCCCTTTCGCCAGGTAAGCCGCCGCCTTCAGATCATCTTCAATAAGTAAAATATGCATAGACCAATGATAACTTAAATTATCTAAAAAAATAAAGACACATGTTATTTGGCCAGCATTAAAAAAATATAGAAGTCTAATTTTGTTGTCGGATGCCACATTTCCACACGGTTCTGGATCAGGTTCACGGTGTATACCGTCCCGTTGGGGGCGACTGTCACGGCAGTTTCGGTATAGCCTGGGCCGTGGTGTGGGGTGCCGAATGCTGTCAGGAGCCCACCCTGTGGGCTAAACTTCTGGATCCGATCGTTGTAGCCGTCGGCCACGTAGAGCGTGCCGTGCCGTCCGGTGCTACCGCCACGTCGATTGGGTAATTAACCAGCCCGCCTCGATTCTCGCACTGCTCCACTTGCGGTGGCATTAGGGCAGTGGTCAGCAATGGAACAGTCCTTGGCAGTGGCTATTATCTCCGGCTTACTGGTACAGATTCCACTGGTGCTCATCGTAATGCCGCTGCTTTATAAATTCCTGGCGGGGATTAAATAGAGACAGGGAACAGAGGGATTAACCCTTTTGGAAAGTTTAATAATTCAGAAGTCTGATTATTCAAGGGTTGTTTATTCCAGGTCAAAATATTTTTTCTCTTCACCCGAGACATAGGATTCCAATTTCCTGTCTTTTTTAATTGGACGTAACAATCGATCGCGCTCCTGTTTCGACACGCCGTGATTCAGATAACGATCAGCTGATTTCAGTACTTTTTCAAGGTATTTAATACGGTAGTTGTGGCTTAATAGCATTTTTAGGGCAACTCTGGTTAATTATCATAAATTCTGGCGCTATCCAATAAGCTGACTCTACGTTATGGCTTTTCACCATGCAATAAGTATGTTTTCAAACCCATGCCTTGATTCAGCTTACAATCTACTTCATTCATAATTAATCAGAGGCTCCTAAGATTTTTCTGTATGGTAGCTTTCAGTGTTTCCAGGGTTACCGGTTTTACTATATGGTCATTCATACCGGCATTGAGCGCTGCAATTTTCTTTTCCGGAAAAGCATCGGCTGTTAATGCAATAATGGGCAGTTTATGATTGCCCTGTTTTCTGATTGTTGCAGCCAGCTCGTAGCCATCAATCAGCGGCATGTTGCAATCAGTCAGTAATAAATGAAAACTGGACTGGGCAAGTTTTTCCAGTGCTTCTTTACCATTGTGTACGACAACTGCATCATAACCCAGCGTTTTTAACTGATGCATAATTAACGTCTGATTGGTAGCATTATCTTCTGCGACAAGAATTCTGATATGGGTATTGCTGTCTTCCATTTTGGTGATGCTATTATGCTCGTTGATATCAGGTGTGTCAGGTGTCTGATAGAGATGCCCAGCCAGCTCAACCCAGAATTCACTACCGATATTAATCGTACTTTTTACCCCAATGGTACCGTCCATCATTTCCATTAGCTGTTTGCTGATGGACAGACCAATGCCGGTGCCTTCAATGTTTGAGGTGGCGTTAAGACGGTTAAATGGCTGAAATAATTCATGGATTAGATCAGATCGAATGCCAATGCCAGTGTCAATAATACTAATACGTATTTTTTCATCCTGCCGAGGCCTGATTTTTATACTGACCGAACCACCACTGATGTTGTATTTAATTGCATTACTCAGCAGGTTCAGCATAACCTGTTTCAGTCTTGTATAGTCGGCAATAACATAACCACTGGTTTCGGTATTGATATCGAGGGATACCTGATATTGCTGGGCCTGTGGAAGAATCATCGACTTACAGTCATTAAATATTCTGGCCAGCGGTACCTGTTCCATGGACAGTTTTAGCTGACCCTGTTCAATTTTGGCCAGATCCAGTATCTGGTTAACCAGCTCCAGCAGAAGATTACCAGCATTGCTGATCTCGCCTACATGCGACTGCTGTTTTTCAGTCATGGTTTTTTCATATTTGAGTAGCTGGGTGAAACCAAGAATAGCGTTAAGCGGGGTACGTAATTCGTGCGACATACTGGAAAGAAAATCAGATTTTGCCTGATTAGCCTTTTCCGCTTCATCCCGCGAACTAATCAGTGCCTGCTCATTTTGCATTTTTTCTGAAATATCCAGTGCCATCGCTGCAATGCCAACCACTTCATTATTACGTTGTGAAAGCGGAGTGATAAACCATTCGCAGAAAATATGCCTGTTATCACGGGTTTTATTTTCAACCACAATACCGTTAATGGTTTCCAGATTTAATAAACTACTCCAGATATCTTCAGCTACCTCATTACTGTCGCGTGGCAGGATAAGACGCAAAATATTTTCACCAATGGCTTCTTCCTCGCTATAACTGAAAATAGATTCTGCTGCCGGATTCCATTTGGTAATTTTAAAGTCGGTATCAAATTCAATAATCGCTAATGGTGTCTGCTGTAGATGCAGATACTGTTTCTGATGCATTAATTCAATAGCCTGTTCACGGATATCTGTTTCCAGGCGCAGACGAATATTTTGCTGAGTGGTTTTAAAAATGCGTTTTCCAGCAGACATGGAAAATAAAACAAAGACACCAAGGATTAATGAAGTTTCTATGGATAATTGACGATTATCTACCAGTAACCGGGCGATTAATAAAAAGCTTGGAGGTAGTAGAAACAGTAAAATAGCTTCCCAGCGGTAGGCAAGTGATGACAGCGAGCCAGCCATGATGCCCACCAGACAGATAACGGAAAAATCAAAATACTGGCGTTCATGTGAGTAACCCAGCCAGGGCAGCAGTCCCCAGGTTAAACCGGCTAGACCGACACCGATAAGAAAGCGAATACGATTACCCGCTCGTAGTTGTTTTTCAATAGGCCGATGAAGAAACAGGTAGCTGTCTATACTGCGGATCAATAAAAGAAGTAGTAGACCACCAAACCAGATATTCAGATTTAGTTCAGAATCAACATGCCCGTGTAAAACAATATAAATAATAAATGCAATAATCGCTGAAGCGGAAAATGAGAAGGGCAGGGCGCTGTTAAGAAGGCGTATTTCTTCGAGCGCAATGAGACTATTGAGGTGAATTTTTCTGCTACTGTCCATGGTATCCTTCATCGTTCGTATATAATTTTTCCTGTCCTGATATCACTTTAAAAATTATTTCATTAAAAGGTGCAGTTAGCCTGTAAATACATTTCTTTTTGTGTTAGTGGGTGAATAAAAGATAAATTGTCTGCATGTAACATCATTCTGGTTTCATTTTCCTGATTTTTACTGTACAGCGTATCACCGATAATAGGGTGTTCCATCGCTGCACAGTGTACACGTAACTGATGTGTGCGTCCTGTTTCTGGTTTTAATAACAGGCGGGTGTGTTGTGGGCTGCGGATTAACACTTCCCAGTGGGTGATTGCTGACTTTCCGTATTCATAGTCAACAATTTGTAGCGGTCGGTTATCAATATCGCATCGTAGCGGAAACCTGATTACTCCACTATCCTCATCAAGCCAGTTTTTTACCAGTGCGACATACTGTTTATGTATTTTTCTGTCATGGAACAGACGGTTCAGTGCCCGCTGTATTTCAATACCTATTGCAAATAACATAACACCCGAGGTAAGACAGTCAAGTCGATGTACAACTTTAGCTTCCGGTTCAATTTTAAGCAGACGGGAAATGGCGCAGTCCTGTTTATTCGGCCCCAGACCTGGAACGGATAATAGTGAAGGTGGTTTGTTGATAGCAATAATTGCTTCATCCTGATAGATAATAGGAATACACATA
>CAYXNL010000006.1:18106-42622 GCA_964466455.1 uncultured Thiotrichaceae bacterium | reverse complement strand
TAGTTATTGCCAGGTTGACACCACACCATCATGGAATAACAAATCCTTATATTTAAAGATTGCACCATCGGGTGTGATTTTATACAGAATTAGACCATCCATAACATAATCACCTTCTTCAAAAGACTGGTCATTAATAATCATGCTGCGTTGTTGTGGATTATCAGAATAGACATGGAAGGAAATAGTTAAGCTGGGTAATTCACGCTTTATGGATTCTGGCAGATCTTTCTCTTCAATAACTACCGGTGTGGATATAGCTGTATTATCGGCCTCTGTAGCCGGTATTACCAGTGGGCCTGTTTTTCTTGCTGCTACTGTTTCTGCTGGTGATTGTGTGGCTGCATCAGTACGTGTTAGTTTTTCAGTATGCTGTGTACCGCTACTGTGTTCATTGTTTTTTGATAGTATTTTTTGCCGATTTTTTATTGTGGTTCTGTTGTTTGCTGTTGTAAATTGTGCTGTTGCAAATTGTGCTGTTGTCAATGTGTTAGTAACCGGTTGTCTGCTGATTTTTTTCTGTTTCTTCGCCAGGGTAGCAGTGGTAAGTGGAGAGTTTATTATTGAGTGACTGGCTACATTTTCTGCATGATGGGCTCGCGTAAGCATCGCCGCGGAACGGGATTGTTGCACATAGATAAAGTAACCGATAATAGCGATATTCAGCAAGACTGCAACAATTAGTATATAGGGCCAGCGTACAGGTTTTTCCTTACGGTAGAGCAGACTTGAGGAGTGTACTGTCTGCACGCTGGGTATATTACCCGCACCACGTTCCTGTTCAGATTTTTTTAATGCTTCAAGAATATAGGACATGATTTTTTCAGTGTTGGAGAACAGGAACCGGCATGCCTAATGCCGTATTAATATGTATTAATGTGAGTGGTCCGACCACTCCATCGGCAGTGAGCTGGTTGTGCCGCTGAAATTGTTTAACAGTATCAATAAGTTTACCTTCATATACATCAGTGTTATCCGAACTGACGCTATCGGTCTGAAAGATTTTTGCCAGGCTGTGTTTTAGCCAGCGTACCATCGTCCCCTGGTCACCGGGCATAAGTGGCCGAGTATAAAGTTCAGGGGGTCGCCATAACAAACTGTACTGTCCCAGCCAGTGTCTGTCCAGTATTGCGGTAGTTACGGTAATACTGGACGTATTATTACGCAATGTGGCAATATTTTTTTTAATATGAACCAGTGTGACATAGACACCGGTTCCTGTGTTATCAATCAGTTTTAAAACAGCCGGTCGGTTATGTGCAAGCAGACTGTTCAGATTTCCCTGTTTATGTAAACAACGTAATCCGGCACGTTGCGCAAGGTGACAGACGGAGATAGATGTTTTACTGTTATAGTCTATTTGCCATCGCTGAAATAATTGTCGATAGGCAGCCATTTTACTCCCCACACGGCTTTGTTTGATAAAGTTCGCCAGTTTCCGATCTGAATCAGAATCAGGTCGAACTTTCAAATGGGAAGAAGATGAGGCTGGAGCCAGGTCGGTCGGGGAATAGGTATTATTGCCAGGAGAAGCCAGGGTATCTACGACTGGTGTATCGGTCGGTTTTTTTTCAGCTTCAGATGGTGGGTTCGGGTTCTTATTCGGCTTTGCGTCAGTACGGGAATGCTTTTTATTGATCGCTACGGCAGGAACAGTCTCATGCTGGCGATATATTGGTGATCGTGACAGACTGATCCGGTTCGAGATAAGTAGAACAAGTGCCAGCAAAATAGTGAGTGCGACGATGCTAACAGGCAATAGATGAGCTTTTTTACCTGCCGGTTTTGTCTTTTGCTGTTTTAATTCACCAAAAACTTCTTTTGCCGCTTTTTTTAAAATTTTCGGTTCTACCTGCAAACAGTTTTCAACATAACAGCCTAGCAGGGCGCGATCGCAGATAACATTAATCAGCCGGGGAATGCCTCTGGAAAGTTTGTACAGTTGTTTGAGGCTTGCCTCAGGGAAAATCTGAATATTTTGTCCAGCAACGGCCAGGCGGTGGTTAATATATGCTTTTATTTCATTACGGGATAATGGCTGTAGATGATAACGGGCGGTAATTCGCTGAGACAGTTGACGCATTTCCTGTTTCGCCAGAATGTCGAGTAATTCGGGTTGACCAAGCAGGATAATCTGTAGCAGTTTACGCTGATCGGTTTCAAGGTTGGTAAGCAGGCGTAGTTGTTCCAGTACTTCACTACTGAGATTCTGAGCCTCATCAATAATCAGTACCGTGCGTTCATTTCTGGCATTGTGTTCAATCAGAAAATGGTTAATTCGGTCGATTAAGGTTTTAATGCTGCGGTCATTTTCCGGGTAGGAAATTTTCAGCTCGTCACAAATGCTTTCCAGTAGTTCAAGTGCGCTGATTTTCGGGTTGAGGAGTAGTGCGATATTAACTTTTTCCGGGATTTGTTCCAGCAGGCAGCGACAGGTAGTGGTTTTACCCGTGCCTACTTCACCGGTTAGTAGAATGCAGCCCCCATCATTGTTCAGTCCATAGACCAGATGTGCCAGTGCCTCACGGTGTTGCCTGGTCATATACAGATAGCGTGGGTCGGGCGCGATAGAGAAAGGCGAAGCGGTAAAGCCGAAATACGCGTTGTACATGCTTAAAATAAATGACAGAGATTGACCATTGAGGCTGGTATCATATACCAGTTCAGTGCGTATTTCAGGCTCTGGCAGGTATATCTGCACGATAATAATGGAAATAAATGATGTCACCGCTATTACAGCCAATTGATCTGGGTTTTACCTGTATCCAGAACCGTATTGTCATGGGGTCGATGCACACCGGGCTGGAGGATTGTTTCGGTGGTTACAAAAAGCTGGCGCAATTTTACCGTGAAAGGGCGGAAGGCGGGGTGGGGCTGATTATTACCGGTGGGGTTTCACCGACATTTCGTGGCCGGCTATCACCTTTTTCATCACAGCTATCTTCGTCATTACAGTTGTATAAGCACCGCTATGTTACGCGGGCGGTACACCGGAGCTCGACAAAAATCTGCCTGCAACTATTACATGCTGGACGCTATGCATGGCATCCATTCTGTCTGGCACCTTCTGCCATTAAATCACCGATCTCGCCTTTTACCCCTGCAGCGATGACGTTAAGACAGATTAAAAAAACTATTCATGCTTATGGGCGCAGTGCATTACTGGCAAAAAAGGCTGGTTATGACGGCGTGGAGGTTATGGGGTCGGAAGGCTATCTGATTAACCAGTTCAGTTGCCAGCATACCAATAAACGCAATGATGAGTGGGGTGGAAAGCTGGAAAACAGGATTCGGTTTTCTGTGGAAATTATTAAAGAAATCCGTAAGCGTGTTGGTCGGGACTGGATTATTATCTATCGTCTGTCGATGCTGGATTTATTACCCGGTGGTAACTGCTGGGATGAGGTGATTACTCACGCCAGAGCCATTGAAACTGCTGGGGCGACTATTATTAACACTGGTATCGGCTGGCATGAAGTTCGTATTCCTACTATTGCCTCGATGGTGCCACCGGCGGCATTCAGTTGGGTAACAAAAAAATTAAAACAGGCTATTTCATTGCCACTGGTTACCTCTAATCGTATTAACCGGGTAGAACTTGCAGAGCGTTGCCTGATTAATAAGGAAGCGGATATGGTATCCATGGCCCGGCCATTTCTGGCCGATGCTCGTCTGGTGAAAAAAATAAAAAATCAGCAGGTTGATTTGATTAATACCTGTATAGGCTGCAATCAGGGCTGCCTGGATCATATATTTAATCATCAGCAGGCCAGTTGCCTGGTTAATCCGCGAGCCTGTTATGAAACGGTGTACCCACCATCTGCGGTGCAGAAACCTGCAAGCATAATAATTGTTGGTCTGGGCGTCGCCGGATTATCCTGTGCATTAACCGCCGCGCAGTGCGGCCATAAGGTTATCGCCTATGATGCTGCCGAGGCAGGGGGGCAGTTTACGCTGGCCGCCAGTATCCCGGGAAAGGAGGATTATCGTTATACCGTAGCGTATTTTATTCATCAGCTTGAACAATATAATGTTGATATCCACCTTCATACACAGGTGGATAGTAAACTACTGCAGCAGAAAAAATGTGATGTAATCGTTATTGCAACCGGTGTTAGACCACGCCTGCCCCGCATAGATGGTATCGATCATGCCTGTGTTATCGGCTATGAAGAAGCTATAAAAAATGCAAGAAAAGTGGGTAGAAAAGTAGCGATTATCGGTGCCGGAGGTATTGGTTTTGATGTTGCCGAAAAATTGATTCATTATGAAACACCAATAGACTGGTATCGGTACTGGGGAATTGACCGTGATTATAAAAATCCGGGTGGTCTGTCTGGCGCAAAGGAGAATGATGAAAATAAAAACCAGCGCGATATTATTTTACTCCAGCGCAAAAAAAATAAACCGGGCAGAAATCTGGGAAAAACAACCGGCTGGATACACCGCCTGAGTTTAAAAAAAGCCGGGGTAAAAATGTACACCGGTGTTGAGTACAGGAAAATAGATGATGCAGGGTTACATATTATGCAGCAAGGAAAAGAGTTGCTTATTGCTGCCGATTCTGTTGTTATCTGTGCTGGACAGGATGCGGAAAACACACTGTATAAGCAAGCGCAGTCTCTTGGTCTGAATGCCTTTATTATTGGTGGTGCAAAAAATGCAGAGGAATTAAATGCTGAACGGGCTATTCGTGAAGGTATGGAACTTGGGCTGGCGCTGGGAAAATACATTAAGTAAAAAATTATATGATAAAAAAAATACTGACAATTCTATTTATCAGTCTGTTCTTTTTTGCCGGGGATTGCCTGCAAGCTTCTGCTGAAATAAAGCAGAATACCGTTGAGCAGTATCTGCAACAACAAAAACGTGAGGGCAAAAAGCCGAATCACTTAATTAATCAGAGTAGTCCGTATTTATTGCAACATGCTTACAATCCGGTTAACTGGTATCCATGGGGAGCAGAAGCCTTTGCACGCGCCAGAAAAGAGCACAAACCCATCTTTCTTTCTATCGGTTATTCTACCTGTCACTGGTGCCATGTGATGGAACATGAATCTTTTGAGAATAAAAAAATAGCAGACTACCTGAATAAACACTTTATTTCGATTAAGGTAGACCGTGAAGAAAGACCGGATATTGATGCGGTGTATATGTCGGCAACTGAATTAATTAGCGGGAATGGTGGCTGGCCAATGACTGTTTTTACCGATGATCGGTTACGCCCGTTTTATGCCGCTACCTATTACCCTCCGTTCTCTACACCCCAGTCACTGGGTTTAATGGAAGTGCTGAAAAAAATTAACCAGCTCTGGCATGATGATCCGAAGCGTATCAACACAATAGCTTTAACAGTGACCAGCCGTATAAAAAAGACAGCAAAAGAAACCAGTGAAGATGTGAGCGTTCAGCCGGATATTACCGCAAAAGCGATGAGAGTAATTGAATCGGAATTTGATAGTGAGGCCGGTGGTTTCGGTGTGGCACCTAAATTTCCCCGATTTGGTATATTTTCTTTTTTAACTCGTCAGGCAAAAGAAAATAACCTGTCTTCTCCACGGGCAGAATCAATGATGACTCTGACACTCGATAATATGGCAGCAGGAGGATTTTATGATCAGGTCGGAGGCGGTTTCCATCGCTATTCTGTTGATGAGTACTGGCGTGTGCCCCACTTTGAGAAAATGTTATATACCCAGGCTTTAATGGCAATCGCCTACCTGGACTTTTATCCACTTGACAGGAAACCCCGTTACAAACAGGTGGTTATTGAAACCCTGCATTTTGTGTATCGTGAAATGCACTCCCCCAGAGGTGGTTTTTATTCTGCTCTGGACGCTGATAGTGTACGTCCAGGTAAACCCGGTGAACACGCAGAGGGTGCCTATTATTTATGGACGCAGACACAATTAAAAAAAGTACTGAATAAAAAAGAGTTCCAATTTATTCGTGACTATTATGGTATCGAACCGAATGGAAATATTGATTCTGATCCGCACAATCAATTTGGTCGTGGAAATATTCTTGCCATATCTGAAGATTTTAGAGATAGGGAATTATCTACGCAGCAGCAGACTCTATTACATTCAGCCAGGACAAAGCTGGAAAAAGTCCGTTTATTACGTCCACGTCCGCACCTTGATGATAAAATCATTACCGCCTGGAACGGTATGATGATAAGCGCTTATGCCAACGCAGCAAAAAGTTTCAGTGGAGAAAGAAAAATATTTCTTTCTCGCGCCGTTAACACGGCTAATTTTCTATTAAAGCATCTGTTAAACAGTCATAATGGTGAATTGTACCGAAGCTATCGAAATGGTCGTGTAGCGGGAACGGCAACATTAAATGACTATGCCTGGTTGATTAAAGGGTTTATTGATATTTATGATGTCGATCACGATAAAAAATGGCTACGCTGGGCGCAGCAGTTAACCGGAAAACAGGACACTCTGTTTCTGGATAAAAAAAGTGGTGCCTATTATGACGTAGCAAAAACAGACACTACTATTTTATTTCGTTCCAAAACAGCATATGACGGTGCATTACCTTCAGCTAATGCAATCGTTATGGAAAACCTGATTTCTCTGTCGCGGTTATCAGAAGATAAAAAGCAACAACAGCAATATCTGGAACGGGCACATAAAATTCGTCATGCCTTTGCCAGTGTAATCAATCAGAATCCCGCAGCCACTGCAATGTTACTTTCAGGTGTTCCACAATAACTGATTTTATCCCAGAGAAGAAAAACCGTGTAATGATGGCCCATGTACCCGTATGCAGGCATAAAATTTCTATTGCCCCAATGATGGGCTGGACCGATCGGCATGCACGTTATTTTCTGCGGCAGATTTCAAAACAGGTATTGCTCTATACCGAAATGGTAACGACCGGTGCGTTGATTCGTGGCGACCGAGATTATCATCTTGCCTATAATCCTGTCGAACATCCACTGGCATTACAGTTGGGTGGGAATGAACCACGAGTGCTGGCAGAATGTGCTTTGATAGCAGAAGATTATGGCTATGATGAAGTGAACCTTAATATCGGCTGCCCCAGTGACCGGGTTCAGGCTGGACGGTTTGGTGCCTGTTTAATGCTGGAACCTGATCTGGTTGCAGAATGTATTCATGTAATGCAGCATACGGTTAGTATTCCGGTGAGTATTAAATGCAGAATCGGGGTTGATGAACAGGAAGACTATGAATCGTTAGCAAAATTTATAGAAAAATTGTCACGCGCTGGATGCAGACAATTTATTATTCATGCACGCAATGCCTGGTTAAAAGGACTAAGTCCGAAACAGAACCGGGATATTCCGCCATTAAAATACCATTATGTTTATCAAATAAAACAGGACTTTCCCGATTTATTTATTGGGCTCAATGGTGGAGTGAAAACACTGGATGCGGCGGCGGCACATCTGTTGCATATTGATAGCGTTATGATCGGGCGTGAAGCCTACCACAACCCCTATATACTGGCGGATGTGGATTCGCGTTTTTACGGTGATACTGCCGCAGCACCCACCCGGCATCAGATACTGGAGAAAATGCTGCCCTATGTGCGACAACAGTTAGCCGAGCAGTTACCGCTAAATACCATTAGCCGACACATGCTGGGACTGTTTTCCGGTTGTCGTGGGGCAAGAGCCTGGCGATGTATAATAAGCAACCAGAAATTAACCTATGCAGATGAGTCACTTTTATTAAAAGCTGCCGCTGCTATAGAAGAAGCATAACAGCAAACGAGAAGGCAACCGTTACATTTTTCCGACAATTTTATTTTACTCTTGCAGCCAGTCTTTTGGTTTTAGGTAGTAATCATACAGTTCGGCTTCACGTGTGCCCGCGGCAAATTTTTTGTTGTAACTGAAATGAACGACAGGTGGAAGTGACATTAGAATGGATTCGGTGCGTCCACCGGTTTGCAGACCAAATAAGGTGCCGCGGTCGTAAACCAGATTAAATTCAACATAACGACCACGACGATAAAGCTGGAAGTTTTTTTCTGCTTCAGTAAAAGTGGTTGTCTTCCTTCTTGCCACTATCGGACGATAGGCTTTGATGTAATGGTTGCCGACACTTTGCATAAAGGCAAAACTTTGTTCGAAGCCATTTTCATTTAGGTCATCAAAAAACAGGCCGCCGATACCGCGTTGTTCATTGCGATGTTTAATGAAAAAATATTCATCACACCATTTTTTGTATTTTTCGTAGCTGCCTTCTGCAAACCCTTCACAGGCCTGTTTTGCCATCTGGTGCCATTGTTTACAGTCTTCTCTGTAACCATAATAAGGGGTGAGATCAAAGCCACCACCAAACCACCATACCGGCTTTTCATTTTTTTTAGTAGCAATAAAAAAACGTACATTGGCGTGTGAGGTGGGAACATGAGGATTGTTCGGGTGTATGACTAATGACACACCCATTGCCTGAAACTGACGACCGGCCAGTTCGGGGCGATGCGCGGTGGCGGATGCAGGTAGCTGCTTGCCAGTAACGTGTGAAAAATTTACCCCGGCCTGTTCAAAAACCTTGCCACCAGAGAGTACGCGGGTAATACCACCACCATTGTTCATTTCGCGTGTCCATTTATCAACGACAAAGGGTACTTTTTCATCTTCCTCTGTCAGTTGTTGGCAAATGTTTGTTTGCAGAGATAATAGATAGTTTTTAACTGCATTTATATCTGGCTGGTCGTTCATATTTAATGGTTGTATGGGTTAAGGACGAATTACGGCATTATCGCATAATCGGCGCAGCGTGGAGGGCGTTCCGGTTGCCTGATGGGGTGACTGTATAATTAAATCAAGCGATGCACCGAAGATTTGTTTTAAACGGATCAGGCTATTTGCTGGTTGTCTACCATGAATATTGGCGCTGGTGGAAATAATGGGGCTATTTAGCATTTTGCATAAGCTGATGGTGATCGGATCATGGCTGATGCGTATGGCGATGCTCTGATTTTCAGATGCCAACCAGAACGGCGTATGGTTACCTGCGGGTAAAATCCAGCTAGTTGGTGTCTGTGTATGGGCAATCGTCTGCTTATGTTGAATAACAGATGGATTGATAAAAGGTAATAGCTGGGCAAAATTTCCAGCCAGTAGAATAAAGGCTTTATCTACTGGCCGGTGTTTCATTGTCGTAAGTTTTCTTACCGCAGAAAAATTATACGGGTCACAGCTCAGGCCATACAGCGTATCTGTTTTATAGCTGATAACGCCACCATGCAGGAGAATTTCTCTACACCGTCGTAACTGAAAGTGACTGGTCATTTATCCGTCAGATGTTTTTACGGCAGATTTTTTTCCAGCGGTTTTCTTTTTAACTGTTTTCTTCTTAGCTACTTTCTTTTTAGTAATTTTTTTCTTCGCAGCTTTTTTCTTTACGACTTTCTTTTTGCCGCGGCGTTCAGGTGTCGCAGCAAGTAACTCTTCGCATTCTTTCTGGCTTAGCGAAGCCGGTTCACGGTCTTTGGGGATTTTGGCATTTTTGTTTCCATCGGTAATATATGGCCCATAGCGACCATTTAATACTTCAATATCAGTGCCGGGGAAATTTTTAATGTATTTGTTTGCATCGAATTCTTTTTTTGCCCGCACCAGTTCCATGGCCTGCTCGAAGCTGATGTTGTACGGATCAATACCCTGATCCTGACAGGCTTTATTGATGGAAACAAATTTGCTGCCATACTTAACATAAGGACCGAAGCGACCATAGTTGGTTGAAAGGGCTTCCTCTTCATCGGTTTTACCCAGATCGCGTGGCAGTTGCAGCAGAAAGTAAACATCGTCCATGGTGATGTCGACCATTTTTTGCCCCGGTCTCAGACTGGCAAAGCGTGGTTTTTCCTCGTCATCCTTATCACCAATCTGCACAAACGGGCCATAGGGACCCATGCGTACGGTTACCGGTTTACCTGTGGCTTCATCGGTGCCAATCAGACGTGACTGGGCAACATCGGCGCGGCTGACGTTCTCTTCAATATGGTCAACAGCTTCCTTGAATGGTGTCCAGAATTTTTTTAGCAGGGGAACCCAGTCATGCTCACCCCGGGCGATGGAATCCAGCTCATCCTCCAGTTCGGCAGTAAATTCATAGTCAACGTATTTGGTAAAGTAGTCAGTAAGAAACGTATTTACAATGCGTCCAATATCGGTTGGTGTGAAACGCCGGCTTTCCAGTTCGACATAATTCCGGTTCACCAGAGTTGAAATAATACTGGCGTATGTGGAAGGTCGGCCAATACCATATTCTTCCAGCGTTTTTACCAGACTGGCTTCGGTAAAACGTGGAGGAGGTTCGGTAAAGTGCTGCTCATTGCGAATTTCAAGCAGGTCAATTTTCTCTCCTTCTATTAATTCGGGTAACAGTTTTTCTGTTGTATCCTCCGCTTTGTTATCATCCGAACTTTCCCTGTACACGGACATAAAGCCGGGGTATTTAATGGTGGAGCCGGATGCCCTGAAACTGTTACCGGAGCCGCAGGCTAAATCGACACTTACGGTATTTAAGGTTGCATGAATCATCTGGCAGGCCATGGTGCGTTTCCAGATCAGGTCATACAACGCGCGCTGGTCTTCAGTTAGTTTGCCATGCAGTTCTTCCGGAATACGCCGTACTGACGTTGGACGAATGGCTTCATGCGCCTCCTGTGCATTTTTTGATTTATTTTTAAAAACGCGGAAGGTGTCCGGTAAATTGTTTTTACCAAAACGCTCACTGATCAGTTCACGAATTTCATCCAGTGCTTCGCTGGCAAGGTGCAGAGAATCGGTACGCATGTAGGTAATTAAGCCAACGGTTTCACCACCAATATCAATACCTTCATACAGATTTTGTGCCGTGCGCATGGTACGTTGAGCTGAAAAACGTAGTTTACGTGCTGCTTCCTGTTGCAGTGTAGAAGTGGTAAAGGGAGGCGAAGGGTTACGCTTACGCTCTTTTTTCTCGATTTTACTGACAGTCAGTTTACCATCGGCAGCGGCCAGTAGCGTGTTTTTTGCGCTACCGGCCGATTTGCTATCGGTAATGCTGAACTGTTTGATTTTCTCATTTTTGTACAGGCTTAACTTGCCGGTAAATGGCTGTTTCTGCTTGCTGACATCGGCTTCGATGGTCCAGTATTCCTGTGGCTCAAATGCCTCAATGGCTTCTTCACGCTCTGCAATCAGGCGTAGGGCCGGACTTTGTACGCGGCCTGCCGACAGGCCTCGTTGTACTTTTTTCCACAGCAGTGGCGACAGGTTAAAACCTACCAGATAATCGAGTGCCCGCCTGGTTTGCTGGGCATTAACCAGGTTCATGGCGAGTTTACCGGGGTTATCAATGGCTGTCTGAATAGCACGTTTGGTAATCTCATTAAAGGCGACACGGTGCACGGTGATGTTATCAAGCAGACCTTTTTCACATAACAGCTCATGTAGATGCCATGAAATGGCTTCTCCTTCGCGATCCTGGTCAGTGGCAAGGTACAGGGTATCGGATTTTTTCAGAAATTTGATGATTTTCTCAACATGTTTCTCGTTGCGCTCGATCATCTGATACTTCATCTGAAAGTCATGTTCGATATCAACGGCACCTTCTTTGGGAATTAAATCACGCACATGACCGTATGAGGCAAGAACCTTAAAGTCTTTGCCCAGATATTTTTCGATAGTTTTTGCTTTGGCCGGTGATTCGACGATGACCAGATTTTTACTCATACGGCTTTCTTCTGAAATGTGGCTGTTTTACTGGACATAGTCACTAATGTCATCAAAGACCAGGCTTTCCATCCAGGCAAAGGCATTTTCTTCGCCGGGATAGGAATGCAGGACGATCATAATGATCCATTTGATCTGTTCGGTATCAAGTGGTTGCCCAAGCGCGATCACCCGGTCCAGAATCAGTTCGCGAGTGACTGCGGTGAGAATTTCTGTTTGCTCCAGGAAACTGATAAAGCCAAGGCTTTCCTGATTAATCAGTGCTTTTTCCTCCGGACTATATATACGTACACTGGTATCACGAATGGTTGCATATAAACTACCATCGCGAAAGCTGGCCAAGTCTTCCAGCCAGTCAAAAGCCTGGTTAATTTCGGTGTGATGAAAACCCATTTGTTCGAGCTTAATCTGGATATTATCGCGCTCATCGGTAACGTGATTACCCTCAAGTACCTCTTCATCATCGAGGTAGCTCTCAAATAAAAACATCAAAACGTCAACAACGGACTGTTTTAGTATCATTCTGTTCTTTTTTCCTGAAAATTTACTCAGTTTTTAGGGTGAAAAATATAGTTGTCAGTATTTTTCGCTAGCTTCAGCTGGCGCGACTATACAGACCGTTCTGGCTGATAATGGTGCCTTCAAGCTCCATAATCAATAACATAGAGGCAACTTCAGCCGCGCAAAACGCACTTCGGTTGACCAGTTCATCTATGCTAGCCGGTTCATAATCGAGGCATTTCAGCAGTTTTTGGTGATCCGGGTCAAGTGCCTGAGGCAAATCAGTGCTAATTTTTTTTTGAAAAGATGATTTTTGTGCATCATTAGCGGGTGTTTTCAGCCGAAAATGAAGCTCTTCAAGAATGTCATCTGCGGTTTCTACCAGTTTGGCTCCCTGGCGAATCAGGCGGTGGCAACCTCGTGCCAGCGGGTTGTGAATAGAGCCGGGAATGGCAAAAACTTCCTTGTTCTGTTCCAGTGCCAGATTAGCGGTAATTAAAGAGCCGCTTTTCAACGCAGCTTCAACCACCAGTGTACCGATAGACATGCCGCTGATCAGGCGGTTGCGCCGCGGGAAAAGCCCACGTACCGGTTCTGTACCAATGGGTACTTCAGCAACAATAGCGCCTGCCAGGGATATTTGTTGAGCCAGTTGCTGGTGCTTTGCCGGATAAACCAGATCCAGACCGTGTGCCACCAGTGCAATGGTTCCGGCAATACCCTGTAGGGCACCTTCATGGCTGGCACCGTCAATGCCGCTGGCAAGTCCGCTGGTGATGGTGATTCCGGCATTGGACAAATGACGTGAAAAATCGCGGGCAGTTTGCAAACCGCCTATGGTTGGTGTGCGGCTGCCTACTATGGCAAGTTGCGGGCGAGTCAGATAGTCTGGGTCGCCACGGACAAATAATAGAGCTGGCGCATCATCCAGTTGTTTTAACTGAAGAGGATAATGGCTGTCGCGTTGGGTAATAATATGGTGATCATCTGCCTGACTCAGCCAGCTCAGGTCGTTTTCAATAACCCGGTCATCCTGTGTGCGTAGTGCATTGATGCTAGCCTGATTCAGACCGCATAAACGTAATTCTGCTGTGGGGGCAGAGGTAACCGCTTCTATCTCATCAAAATGCTGGATTAATTTCTGGAAGGTTCTGACACCAATTCCGGGTGTATGTAAAAGTTGCAACCATACGTTGAGTGCATTCATCCGTTTTTATCTGTTTTTACTGGTTAATTATCTGGCGGCATCACCTGTGGGCAGTATAAAGGAATATGGTGGTAGTCACAGTACAATGCGCGATAGCTGATGGCGACAGGATTGTCACCGGGGCGTTATTATAATGCCTGCCCCGGTGTGTTAGTCTGTCTGGCTATTGTTTAGGTGTGCGAACAACGTCATTTCTGTGAATGACACGATGTGATTGCATAACCAGCGCATAGCTGACGCGATCGAAAGTTTTGAAAATCATAATCAGACCACTACGTTCGTTGGGTAGTTTCACCTTACCGCCTTCCTTGCTGTAATTGTCACGAATAGTTTCGCCTTTGGTGAAGGTGGCGAGCAGGTCGCCGACTTCTACGCCATCTCTTTCACCCCTGTTGATAATAACAATCTGATAACTGGCAACGCCGAACAGCGCGTCATAAAGTGAAATAATCTGTCCTTTGATATTGGCGTTGGGTATTTTAGGGAAAAACTTATTCTCCATTTTACTTTTATCTTCCGGTAGCAGCCGGTCACCAATCAATACTTCTCGTCGGGTGAATATTAACTTGCCGGTAGCCGGGTCACCATAATCGGTAATATGTACATCACCGGCGTATTTGGTTTCATAACCGAGAGTTTTGCCAGTTTGTGGGTCAATTAGCGCCTTGCCGGGTTGAAATACAGAGTAGCGTGCACGTTCTTTATCTAGTTCACCACGTATGTAAATCTGACTGCCCGTACTCAGTATTAGATGGTCTCCGGCGCTGCCGATAATTATAGGGGCATTTTCCAGTTGTTCTTTTGTTACCACGCGAGGTTTGGTCAGGAACTGGCTAATCGCATCACTGGGAATGCTGGGAATACTGGCATTAAGTATAGAACGGTGTATCCCGGGGCTGAGCTTTCTTACCGGCAACGCTCCCTCAGCAGTTTCTTTCCTGCCTGCAACGGAGCCGTTAAGCAACATCAGCGGCCGCCCGTTGACGTAAGTGAGCGTGAGAATATCTCCAGGGTAAATGCGGTGTGGATTTTTTACCTGCGGGTTCAATTGCCAGATCTGTGGCCAGTACCAGGGGTCACGTAGATACAGGCTGGCGATACCCCATAGTGTATCGCCTTTTTTTACTGTATATTGGCGCGGGTAATTAGTTTTTAACTGAATTTTTTTGTGCGCAACCGGCTTTTTCTCTGCGACAACAGCCGTCGCTTTTTTCTGTACCTTATTATCGGATATATCCGGGCGCGGCTGGGAACTACTACAGGCGTATAGCACTGTAAGTAATAATAAGGGTAAAATAGACTTTAGGTGGGGGCTGAGTCGTGTGTTCATTATTATTATTCTGGTCTCGGGTTTTTAATTGAAGTCCCTGCAGTTATACCGTTTTTCCTGAGTGTAGCAGAAAACCGGCATGGCGCAGTGAACAAATTATTTTTATATTAGAAAATTTATGGCACTACTAGATATAATTTGTTACCCGGATAAACGGTTGCGGAAGACAGCAAAGCCGGTAAAAAAGGTGGATGACTCCATTCGTCGTTTGCTTGATGATATGTTCGAGACCATGTATGCCGCACCGGGCATTGGGCTGGCAGCAACCCAGGTGGATGTCCATCAGCAGGTTATTGTGATTGATATCTCAGAGGAAAAAAATCAACCACTGTGTCTGATTAATCCACAAATTCTGGAAACAGCAGGCAGTGAAGTGTGTGATGAAGGTTGTCTTTCGGTCCCGGATATTCATGAATCGGTTGAGCGTGCAGCTACAGTGAAGGTGAAAGCGCTTGATGGGCAGGGTGAAAGCTTTGTACTGGATGCCGATGAATTACTTGCCGTGTGTGTCCAGCATGAAATTGATCATCTCAAAGGCAAGCTGTTTGTTGATTATCTCTCATCATTGAAATTGCAACGGCTCAAGAAGCGTTTGTTAAAAGCCCGGCGTACAGTACAACTTTAACCCTGATATTTGATACTCAACGTGACAGAAAAAATACGCATTATTTATGCCGGTACACCGGACTTTTCTGTGCCAGCATTAGAAGCATTGCTTCATGTCGATAAATATGAGGTGGTTGCCGTCTATACGCAACCTGACCGTCCGGCGGGTCGAGGCCGGGAATATAAAGCCTCTACGGTAAAACAGATGGCACAGGCTGCCGGGATTCCCGTATTACAGCCTGTTTCATTGCAACATAAAAAAACACAACAGGCGTTGAAGGCATTTAAGCCCGATGTCATGGTGGTAGCGGCTTATGGTCTGTTATTGCCTGAAGCTGTTTTGCAGATACCGATATTTGGCTGTATTAATATTCATGCCTCGTTGTTACCACGCTGGCGCGGTGCCGCGCCGATACAACGTGCCATACTTGCCAATGATAAAAAAACCGGTATCAGTATTATGCAGATGGATAAGGGACTGGACACTGGTGATATTCTTGCAGTGACAGAATGCTCCATTCATGCTGATGATACCGGTAGTTGCTTACACGACCGGCTCATGTATCTGGGGGCAGAAACGTTACTGAAAGTGATGCCAGTGATTATCAGTCAGTCCGTTAAACCGGTTGTGCAGGATGATACGCTGGCAAGCTATGCCAGTAAACTGAGCAAATCCGAAGCGGAGATCAACTGGCGCTTACCCGCACCGCAGATTGAACGGGCAATACGTGCCTATAATGCCTGGCCGGTAGCGTTTAGCTGGTGGCAGAAAAAAAATAAACCACAAAACTTGCGGATATGGCAGGCACAGTGCGTTACTGGGCAGAGTCAGGTAGAGCCGGGCACGGTGATTGCTGAAAATAGTCATGGCATTGATGTGCTAACCGGTGACGGTGTATTACGCATACAGAGTCTTCAGCCACAGGGTAAGCGAGCGATGCCAGTTGCTGATTTTCTCAATGCCAATTCACTATTGCATCAGGTTCTGGGTCGGCATGAGTAAAAATCGAAAGAAAGGAAAAACTGGGGCTGCACCCGCCAGACAACAGGCGTTGCAGCAATTAATGCGCGTGGCCGCCGGGATATCACTTTCCTCTCCGCAAGCCAAAATCATGGATGGTATGGAAGACGGTCGTGATCGCGCGTTATGTCAGGAACTGGTTTACGGCGTGTTGCGCTGGCAGCTAAAGCTGGATGCATTGCTGCGGTATTTGTTGAAGAAAAATCTGAAAGACAAGGATCGGGATATTCAAATGATTCTACGTCTGGCACTGTATGAGTTACTGGAATGTCGTACTCCCGATTATGCGGTAATTAATGATGCGGTTTTACAGGTGCGAGGCTGTGGTAAAAACTGGGCTACGGGACTGGTTAATGCCATACTGAGAAATTTTTTACGTAACCGTGAAAGTCTGCTGGACAGGTTGAATGAGAGTATCGAACGCTATTCTCATCCGGCATGGATGGTTGCCAGAATTCAGCATGACTGGCCGGATCAGTGGCAACAGATTTTACAGGCAAACAACCAGCATCCACCACTCTGGCTACGGGTGAATCCCCGGCATATTTCACCTCAGGACTATATAAGCCGATTGCATGATAATGGTATTGAAAGTCAGGTTCATGCATATGCTGGGCAGGCGCTCAGTCTGTCTGATGGCGTGGACGTTACCAGTCTGCCGGGTTTTTCTCAGGGAGAAATATCGGTACAGGATGCCGGTGCCCAGTTAGCGGCTAGCCTGCTGCAACCGCGCAGTGATGACAATGTACTGGATTTATGTGCAGCACCGGGTGGGAAAACGGCTCACTTGCTGGAAGTGTATCCTTATATAAAAAAAATGGTTGCAGTGGATGTTGAGGTAACCCGTATGACACGTATGGAAGAGAATTTACACCGTCTGCGCGTTCAGGCAGAATGTTTGGTCAGCGATGCGCGAAATATCGCCGATAAATTTGAACGGGGTTATTTTCAGCGTATTCTACTTGATGCGCCCTGTAGTGCCAGTGGTGTTATTCGCCGCCATCCCGATATAAAAACCCTGCGTCGTGAAAGTGATCTGGATAAACTTGAAAAGTTACAGTCTGAGATTTTGCATGCTGCCTGGCAAGTATTGTCGGAAGACGGGCAACTGCTTTATGTTACCTGTTCCGTTTTCAGCCAGGAAAACCAGATGCAGATTGAACATTTTCTGGCGCAGACAGCGGATGCCATGGTGCTGGATATCAATGTGCAATGGGGACATGCATGTAGTGTCGGACGCCAGTTGTTACCCGGTGAGGAACAGACCGATGGTTTTTATTTCTGTCTGTTACAGAAAAAAGGGGTGTAAGCTGTGAATTTTACGTTTGGCAGGCGTGATTTCGCGCCACAAATAATCTCTCTCTATTCTGATGATGATCAATTAGGATACAAATTTGTATGAATATTCTGATACTTGGTGCGGGGCAGGTTGGTTCCAGTGTGGCAGAAAATTTATCTTCCGAGGCGAATGATATAACGTTAGTGGATGCGGATGCATCGGTACTACATGAATTACGCGATCGGATGGATATCCAGACAGTAACCGGTCATGCTGCGCACCCGGATGTATTGAAACAGGCCGGTATTGCAGACACGGATATGCTGGTTGCTGTTACCAACAGTGATGAAACCAATATGGTGGCCTGCCAGGTAGCACACAGTATGTTTCATACACCGACAAAAATCGCACGGGTACGTGCCCCCGCGTATTTAAAATATCGTAGTCTGTTCGATGATGACAATATCCCTGTCGATGTGCTGATCAGCCCCGAGCAACTGGTATCGGATCATATTCAGCGCCTGATTGAATTTCCAGGGGCGCTACAGGTACTGGATTTTGCCGATGGGAAAGTGATGCTGGTTGCTGTGCGTGCCTATCATGGCGGACCTATGGTTGGCCATGAAATTGCAGCATTAAGTCAGCATATGCCCGGTGTTGATATGCGTGTAGCGGCTATTTTCCGTGGTGGTAAAGGTATTATTCCGGAATCGAGTCAGGTGATTGAGGTCGATGATGAGGTGTTTTTTATTGCCGCACGTAAAGATATTTTTACAGCGATGGCAGAGTTGCGTAAAAAGGAAAAACCTTTTCGACGTATTATGCTTGCGGGCGGAGGCAATATCGGTCATCGGCTGGCGGAATCACTGGGTAAAAAATATCAGATAAAAATCCTCGAGCATAATATAAAACGCGCCAATGAACTGGCTAACGAGCTGGACAATGCTATTGTATTAAGGGGCGATGCCGCCGATGAAGCACTGCTGCTGGATGAAAATATTGACAAGATGGATGTGTTCTGTGCACTGACTAATGATGATGAAGCCAATATTCTTTCTTCCATGCTGGTCAAACGTCTGGGAACCCGCAAGGTTATGTCCATTATCAACCGTCATGCCTATGTTGATCTAATGGAAAGTCAGGGTTCGATTGATGTCGCTATCTCGCCACAACAGATAACAATTAGCGGTTTGCTTGCTCATGTTCGCCGCGGCGATGTCGTTGCGGTTCATTCTTTGCGCCGTGGTGTTGCTGAAGCTATTGAAGCCATTGCCCATGGCGATGAACATACCTCAAAAGTTGTTGGGCGTGCAGTGGCGGATGTAAAACTGCCTGCTGGGACAACCATTGGCGCCATTATTCGTGGCGACAAAGTGATTATGGCGCACCATGATGTTGTGATAGAAAATGAAGATCATCTGATTTTATTTCTACTGGACAAAACAAAGTTTCATGCAGTTGAAAAATTGTTTCAGGTTAGTGTTACTTTTTTATGATCATTTTTCTGTTCGGATAGTTACTCATGCAAAATGCAGTCATCCTCCGGATTACCGGGCAATTTCTGATGGTATTCAGTATTACTCTGTTGCCTCCCATTTTTGTTGATCTGATCTACCGAGAAAACGCCGGGCAGGCTTTTTATATCAGTTACGCTATGCTGATTATTATCGGCTTTTTAATTTATTACCCGGTAAGAAATCAACGTGCTGAATTACGGTTGCGTGACGGTTTTATTGTAGTGGTTCTTTTCTGGCTGGTGCTAGGACTGGCCGGTGCAGCTCCATTGTATCTCTATACGCCACTTCATATCAGTTTTACCGATGCCCTGTTTGAATCCATTTCCGGTTCGACCACAACCGGTGCCACGGTACTGGTCGGGCTGGATAGTATGCCGCATGGTATTTTATTTTACCGTCAGGAACTACAGTGGCTGGGGGGTATGGGTATTGTAGTACTTGCCGTTGCAGTAATGCCCATTTTGGGTGTTGGTGGCATGCAACTGTATCGTGCGGAAACACCGGGGCCGGTCAAAGACAGTAAAATGACGCCACGTATCGCTGAAACGGCCAAGGCACTGTGGTACATCTATCTTGGGTTAACTGTTATCTGTGCGTTTGCATACTGGCTGGCGGGAATGAATGTGTTTGATGCTATCGGACACAGTTTTTCAACCATATCCAATGGTGGCTTTTCTACCCATGATACAAGTATGGAGTATTTTAAAAATCATAATGTTGAAGTTGTCGCGATTGTTTTTATGTATATGGGAGGAATGAATTTTGCGTTACATTTTTCAGCAATACGCCTGAGAAGTGTTAAGGCTTATCTGCGGGATGCAGAATTTAAGTTTTATACGGGCACTATGGTTACCATTTCATTTTTCACCGTTTACTATCTATATACCCGTAAAGTTTTCGACAGCTTTACAGTTGCCCTGCGTGAAGGGGTGTTTCATGCGGTATCCATTGCCAGTACATCGGGTTTTGTTATCAGTAATTACGCACACTGGCCAACTTTTATTCCGGTAATGCTGATTCTTGCCAGTTTTTTTGGTAGTTCGGCAGGTTCAACCGGAGGTGGGATAAAATCAATCCGGGCTCTGTTATTAATTAAGCAGATTCAGCGTGAAATAGTACGACTGATTCACCCCAATGCCCAGGTGGTTGTCAAGCTGGGCAAGCAGCCGGTAGATAATAAGGTTATTGATGCGGTATGGGGCTTTTTTGCCGCCTATGTTGCATTATTCATACTAATGATGATGATTCTGATGTTTAACGGGCTTGACCAGATTACGGCTTTTTCTGCAGTGGCAGCGACGATGAATAATATGGGGCCAGGGATGGGCGATGTCAGTGTCAACTATGCCAGCCTGAGTGACTTCAGCAAATGGTTATTATGTGTTTCAATGTTACTGGGGCGGCTGGAAATATTCACACTGCTGGTATTATTTACCCCGACATTCTGGCGAAAATAAATATGCGACATACAAAATCAGCTTCAGTTGTAGCGTTCACACCTGCTTTGACGGAAGGATCAGGTAAATCATCTTATAAAAAGCTGGAGAAGCGTCTAAAGCAGGCGGTAGGTGAAGCGGTGATGCAATATGGTATGATCCGTGATGGCGACAGGATAATGGTGTGTCTATCTGGTGGTAAAGATAGTTATACCATGCTGGATATGCTGTTAGCACTGCAAAAAAAAGCACCGGTATCTTTCCAGCTTGTTGCGGTTAATCTGGATCAGAAACAGCCAGGGTTTCCGCCGCATGTCTTACCGGAATATCTAAAAGAAACAGGGCTTGAGTTTCATATTATCGAGCAGGATACCTATAGTATTGTCCAGGAAAAGATCCCACAGGGGAAAACTACCTGTAGTTTATGTTCCCGTTTGCGTCGGGGTATCCTGTATTCGTTTGCGGATAAGATCGGGGCAACAAAAATAGCATTAGGACATCATCGCGATGATATTGTCGAAACTTTTTTTCTGAATATGTTTTTTAATGGCCGGTTAAAAGCCATGCCACCTAAATTATGCAGTGATGATGGCCGGCATATCGTTATTCGACCGATGGCATTATGTAGTGAAAAGGATATAGTGGTTTATGCGGAGCGAAAAAAATATCCAGTTATTCCCTGTAATCTGTGCGGGACACAGGAAAACTTGCAGCGCAAAAAAGTAAAGGCAATGTTGTTACAGTGGGAACAGGAAAACCCGGGTCGTACAGGGAATATTATGCGTAGTCTGGGTCATATTGTGCCTTCGCATCTGGCGGATACTTCGCACTACGATTTTACAGACTGTCAGCGAATAACAGGCAAATAACAGAATAGTCGTTATGAAAGAGGTGGTAAATGAACGGACATAAAAAAACCCCAACTAGCCAAAATGGCATCAGTTGGGGTTTCGGGTCCATGCCTGGTGATGAGCGTTCGCGCTATAGCCATCCAGAAATCCAGTCAATCCGTGTAAACCTGTTCAGATAAATAAACGCATGTTCATTTTCTGTGTCCGTTATCCCTGTCCCTGTTTACGTTCCTTTTGATCCGTGTTCCCTCAGCTACCTATTTCCCTATTTCCGTTTACCGCTCGTTCCCTGTGTCCATGGGTAAGTATTATGGTTGTTCATTGCAAACTTTGCTATCAGCCAAAATATGAACGGCATGTAGGGAAAAGCCTACAGATCTGTATTGTGTATATGACAACAGAAAAAAGGGAGGATGGTGTGTGATAGCGCTTATTCAACGTGTCAGCCGTGCATCGGTTTATGTTGAAAACCGCAGAATCGCCCATATTCAGCAGGGAATACTGGTTTTGCTCGGCGTTGAAAAACGCGATACACTGGAAAGTGTCAGGAAAATTGTGCATAAATTATTGAATTATCGGATATTTACTGATTATAAGGATAAAATGAACCTGAATGTACAGGCGATTAATGGGCAGGTGTTACTGGTTCCGCAATTTACCCTGGCCGCAGATACCAGCAGAGGTATGCGTGCGGGGTTTTCTTCCGCTGCCCCTCCCGAAAGGGGGCTTGAACTGTTTACACAGGTTGTTGATATAATGCGTCAGCAGGGCGAAACTATAAATAAAACGTTTCCTGCGAACTGGTTACAGACAGGGCAGTTTGGTGCAGACATGGCCGTTGAACTGGTTAATGACGGGCCAGTTACCTTTTATCTACAGGTTTAATTTGGAGTAGCTATGACACAACGTCAGGCCAGTGTTGAACGTAATACCCTGGAAACGCGGATTACAGTCAGCGTTAATCTGGATGGTAGTGGAAAAATGCAGCTATCAACCGGCATACCATTTCTTGAACATATGCTCGATCAGGTGGCACGCCACGGGCTTATTGATATCGATATAGAGGCAAAGGGGGATCTGCAAATTGATGCCCATCACACCGTTGAAGATATTGGTATTACCCTTGGGCAGGCGGTAGCGAAGGCAGTTGCCGATAAGACCGGGATGGTACGCTATGGTCACGCTTATGTACCACTGGATGAGGCATTATCGCGTGTGGTGATTGATTTTTCCGGTCGTCCTGGTCTGGTTTATCATGTCGCTTATCCTCGTGCCATGATTGGAGAATTTGACGTGGATCTGTTGCATGAATTTTTTCAGGGTTTTGTTAATCATGCCGGAGTAACCCTGCATATTGATAACCTTTATGGTGATAATGCTCATCACATAGCCGAGACAGTTTTTAAGGCATTTGGTCGGGCGCTGAGAATGGCCCTGTCTGCCGATGCGCGGATGCAGGGTGTAATGCCCAGTACCAAGGGTAGTCTGTGATGTGTGCAGCAGACCCGGATAATTTACCCGCACTGTTAATCCTGTACTGTTAATATTAGTTGAGAAATGCCATGAGTTCGGTTATCGCAGTAGTGGATTACGGTATGGGCAATTTACGCTCGGTTGCAAAAGCACTGGAACATGTTGCAGAGCCTTCTCAACGGGTTGTGGTCACTTCTGATGCGGCGCAGATAGATGCTGCCAGGCATATTGTTTTCCCCGGTCAGGGGGCTGCGCGGGATTGTATGAAGCAATTGCAGACTTTTAACCTGGATAAAGTTATTCAGCAAGCTGCTGCGCAGAAACCGTTTCTGGGTATTTGCATGGGTATGCAGGTGTTGTTGTCGCACTCGGATGAAAATCATGGGGTTGATTGTCTGGATATGTACTGTGGCGGGGTACGTGCTTTTGCCACGCCAGAAAACAGCGTATTGATGCGGTCGCTAAAAATACCTCATATGGGCTGGAATACGGTATCGCAGTGTCAGTCGCATCCTCTCTGGCAGGGAATTAAAGATAATAGCCGGTTTTATTTTGTACATAGTTATTATACTGATCCGGTGGAGACTTCTCTGATTGCCGGTCGCACTGAATATGGCATTAACTTTGTTTCATCCATTGCCAGAGCTAATGTATTTGCAGTTCAGTTTCACCCGGAGAAGAGTGCGCACGATGGCCTGCAACTATTGAAAAATTTTACCCAATGGGATGGTATGGTGTAGATTCAGTTTATTATGTGAAAATGAATTTATGTATATAATCCATCATGTTAGTGCCAGATAGATTAAAATTAGTGTCGGAATAAATAAAACGAGTACCACTATGCTACTAATACCTGCAATCGACCTTAAAAATGGTCAATGTGTGCGCCTGCGTCAGGGGGATATGGACGATAGCACGGTTTTTTCGGATGATCCGGTAGCCATGGCAGGACAGTGGGTGGCGGCTGGCGCGCGGCGACTGCATATTGTTGATCTTGATGGTGCCTTTGCCGGTAAACCTGAAAATGCGGGTACTATTCATGCGATTGCAGAAGCTTACCCCGATTTAAAAATTCAGCTTGGTGGCGGTATTCGCGATGAAGACACCATTGCCAGCTATCTTGATGCCGGCGTGGATTATCTGATTGTGGGTACCAGAGCGGTACAGGATCCGCACTTTATTGCCGAAGTGTGTGCAGAATTTCCTACCCATATTATTGTCGGACTGGATGCCAGAGATGGCAAAGTAGCCATTGATGGCTGGTCAAAACTGTCTCGCCATGATGTGATTGACATGGCAAAACGCTTTGAGGATGATGGCGTGGAGGCGATAGTGTATACTGATATATCCCGTGATGGCATGATGCAGGGGGTTAATGTGGATGCCACGGTCAGAATGGCAAGGTCCATTACAGTACCGGTGATTGCATCCGGTGGTATTACCAATATGGATGACGTTAAAGCCCTGAGTAAAGTTGCCGATGAAGGCATTATGGGAGCAATTACCGGACGTGCTATTTATGAAGGCAACATCAACCTGGCGGAAGCGCAGGCATGGCTGGATCAGCAGTAAGAGGTTCTTTACTGTA
>CAYXNL010000006.1:4476-18006 GCA_964466455.1 uncultured Thiotrichaceae bacterium | reverse complement strand
TGTATAAATACGTACAGATTGTGCAAATACCCTGAAAATTCCATATCTTTGTGGTAAATATATTTATGTTTTCCCGGTTGTTATAAATGGCACTTGCAAAACGAATTATTCCCTGTCTTGATATTGATAATGGTCGCGTGGTGAAAGGCGTGCAGTTTGTTGATATTCGTGATGCCGGAGATCCAGTTGAAGTAGCGCGGCGATATGATGCAGAAGGGGCGGACGAGATTACCTTTCTTGATATTACTGCCAGCTCGGATAACCGTGATACCATCGTGCATGTAGTAGAACATGTTGCCGAGGAAGTATTTATTCCGTTAACCGTTGGCGGTGGTATTCGTCAGGTAGAAGATGTTCGTACCATGCTAAATGCCGGGGCGGATAAGGTTGCCATTAATACCGCTGCTGTTTTTAACCCTGAATTTGTCCGTGAAGCAGCTGAAAAAATGGGGTCGCAATGTATTGTGGTTGCGATTGATGCAAAACAGGTGAGTGCAGCAGGGGAGCCGTTACGCTGGGAAATTTTCACCCATGGCGGACGTAAACCAACAGGTCTGGACGCGATAGCCTGGGCCGAAAAAATGGTTGCCTGTGGCGCGGGTGAGATTTTACTCACCAGTATGGATCGTGATGGGACCAGGGTCGGTTTCGATATCCCCTTAACGCGCGCTATTGCAGAGGCTGTATCAGTGCCAGTGATTGCTTCTGGCGGGGTTGGTACGCTGGATCATCTGGCAGAGGGAGTGCTGGAAGGACGGGCGGATGCTGTTCTGGCAGCCAGTATTTTCCATTTTGGTGAATATACGGTACATCAGGCAAAACAGAAAATGGCCGATCGTGGTATTGAGGTACGTCTGTGAGCGCAGCAGGCAAATTCTGGCTGGATGAAGTTAACTTTAATAACGAAGGCTTGATCCCGGTCATTGCACAGGATGCAGATAGTGGCAAAATACTCATGTTGGCATGGATGAACCGTGAGTCACTGGCGTTAACCACAAAGACAGGCGAAGCGGTGTACTGGTCGCGTTCACGTGGTAAATTATGGCATAAGGGTGAGGATTCGGGCCATACGCAGCAGGTTATTGAAATGCGTTTTGACTGTGATGAAGATGTTATTTTGCTAAAAGTGAAACAGAAAGGCGGTATTGCCTGTCATACAGGGAGAGAAAGCTGTTTTTACCGGCAATTGAAGGATGAGCGCTGGATAGAGGTAGAAGCGGTTATTAAAGACCCGAAGCAGATATACGGGTAGAATAGGCAGATAGAACTTATGACTGAACAGGTGCTGGCACAACTGGCGGATATTCTGCAACAGCGCAAGCATGCCTCGGCGGATACCTCGTATGTGGCCAGCCTGTATCAGAAAGGGCTGGATGCCATATTGAAAAAAGTCGGTGAGGAAGCCACGGAAACGGTGATGGCGGCTAAAGATGTAGCCGCACAGACGGATAAAAGCAAACTGATTTATGAGGTTGCAGACCTGTGGTTTCATACGCTGGTATTGCTGGCTGATCAGGGGTTGACGCATGAAGATGTATTAAATGAGCTGGCGCGGCGATTTAATGTATCCGGCCATGATGAAAAAGCATCGCGTTCACGTGATGGTAACGATTAACTGAATGATAGAACTCAATTATCGGGTTCGCAGGAGTACATGATGGGTATAAGTATCTGGCAATTATTGATTTTACTTGCCGTTGTAATTTTAATTTTCGGCACCAAGAAACTGAAGAATGTCGGCAGTGATCTGGGTTCGGCAATAAAAAGCTTCAAATCGGCAATGAGTGAAGGTGAGAAGGACTCTGCCTCCTCCGCCCCGCAAAATAAAGTCTCACAGGATGACAGTGCTGGTGCTGGCGCAACAGAATCAGTAGCGAAGGAAAAAGATAAGGTTTAGTCGCTGCTATTTCTGCGGTTCCCTTTTTTTGTTGCAGGTAGTCGTTGGGTTGTAAGGTTAACGGTGAAATGTAGCAGGGTGAGGAGCTGGCAGGTTCTGGCGTTTGTTTCGTAACGATATTTTGCTGAGGCAAAATTTTTTATCTCTATACTAATTCACTGTTATATCGTGTAACGGTTTATCATTCATGTTTGATATTGGCTTCTGGGAAGTTTTACTTATTGTGGTTCTGGCGTTGATTGTTATCGGCCCTGAGCGATTGCCGGGTGCTGCCAGAAAAGCAGGGTACTGGTTTGGTCGTGCCCGACGGTTTATTGAAGGCGTACGTAATGAAGTGGAGTCAGACCTGGACCTGGGAGAATTTAAACGTCTGTTGCACAATCAGGAAATACAGATTAATGAGTTGCAACGTAAGATACAGGGTGAAGTAACAAAACTGGATGATGTTCAATCCTCTTTGAAAGAGGAGATAGTGACGAACATATCCGGTCGTTCTGCGCAGGATAAAGATCCATCCAATGATACAGGTAATGAGTCATCTGCAATCGTTGCAGATGTTGAAGCGGCTACTGAAAATAGCGATGCGAGCCACAAAGAAAAATCACATAAAGAATAAGATGTACAGAGAAAAGGCGCACAGAGAAAAGGCGCACAGAGAAAAGGCAAGTAGTCATTATGACGGATAGTTCCGATAATTCCAATGCGAAGTCAGACAAAGCAGCAGACGATACACAGGTAGAATTTACATTAATGGACCATCTCATTGAATTGAGAGATCGTCTGTTACATATGGTGTTGGCAATTTTAATTGTTTTTATAGCACTGTTCAGCTTCAGTAATAAAATTTTCACCCTTGCCGCTACGCCGTTGTTAAAACTGATGCCGGCAGGCACATCAATGATTGCAACCGGTGTTACCTCCCCCTTCCTGGTGCCTTTTAAACTGGTATTGATGCTTTCCGTGCTGCTTACTATTCCTTACCTGCTGCATCAGATCTGGTCATTTGTGGCGCCAGGTCTGTATCGCCATGAAAAACGCCTTGCCGCACCTCTGCTTATATCCAGCGTGGTGCTTTTCTATTGTGGTATAGCCTTCGCCTATTTTGTTATTTTCCCGATAATGTTCGGATTTTTTATTGGCAGCGCACCGAAGGGTGTCGCGGTGATGACGGATATTGGCCAGTACCTTGATTTTATTATTGCCATTTTCCTGGCTTTTGGTATTGCATTTGAAGTACCGATTGCAACTTTTCTTCTGGTTCTGGCCGGTATTACTACACCAAAGCAGCTGGCTGACAAACGTCCTTATATTATTATTGCTTCCTTTGCGATCGGTATGGTGTTAACCCCTCCCGATGTCATTTCTCAATCAATGCTGGCTATTCCTATCTGGTTGCTCTTCGAACTGGGTCTGTTGATGTCACGGCTGTTTCTGAAAAATAAAAAGGATTCGGAAAATACTATTATGGCAACCGATGAGTTTGAGCTGACTGAAGAAACACCAGCGTCGACATCAGAGGCTGATGAAGAAAACTCAGATGTTCAGGGAGGAAATGATCAGGAAGAAAATGATCAGGAAGATCAGGCTACTACAGATGATGAAATGGAAAAATTGTTTGATGAAGCAGAGCAGGAAGAAGATGATAATAATAACCATAAATCATGATGAATAATGGTAGCGATTTCTTCGTTCATCCCGAATCCCTCACCCGATTAATGGTTGCGAGTTTCACTAATAGCGATGTAATAGTGTAAAATGTCGGGTTTACATTAATCAGGTGAAGGAAAAAGGTTTGCGCAAAAGGCAAACCTGAAAAGTAAAATGGCCGATATACGAAGTGTTCCCCGCAAACCCACATTATTAATTATTCTTGACGGTTTTGGCGTTAATCCCAGCCGCATTAATAATGCAGTACAGGAAGCTGATACCCCGCAACTGGATCTCTATTTCTCTACGCACTCGCACACTACGCTGGAAGCCAGTGGCAGTTCAGTTGGTCTACCGGATGGGCAGATGGGTAACTCAGAAGTTGGACATATGACCCTGGGCTCCGGTACGGTTATCCGTCAGGATCTGGTGCGTATCAATGATGAAATTGAAAGCGGTGAATTTTTTAATAATGCAGCACTGATTGCCGCAGTTGAAGATGCGGCCAGTGAACAACGGCCGCTTCATCTTGTTGGTTTAACTTCAAATGGTGGTGTTCATAGCCATATTAATCACCTTAAAGCCCTTATTAAACTGTGTGCCGATCATAAGGTGAAACCGGTTGTCCATATGACAACCGATGGTCGTGATACGGCACAAATGTCAGCGTTGGTATTTCTGAAGGACATAGAGGGAGCGCTGGAAGAAGCAGAGGGCAGTATTGCTACGGTATGCGGACGTTATTATTCTATGGATCGTGACCGGCGTTGGAACAGAACTGAGCTGGCATGGCGAGCAATGGTGCTGGGGGAAGGCGTACACGCGGAAAATGCACACTATGCAATTGAAGCGGCCTATGCCAATGATGAAACGGATGAGTTTATCAAACCTGTTGTGCTGGATAATGCAGATCTGATTGAGTCTGGGGACAGTATTATCTTTTTCAATTTTCGCAATGATCGCTCCCGACAGTTGACAGCCGTACTGAGTAATCAGCATTTTGAAGAATTTGATCTGGGTGAGTTTAAGGGTGCGGCCGTTACCTGTTTAACAGAATATGATCCCGAGTTTCTGTTACCGATCGGTTATGCGCCTGAGCGTCCGCAGGCGACCGTGGCATCGGTAGTCAGCCGTTCGGGGCTGAAGCAGATGCATTGTGCGGAAACAGAGAAATATGCCCATGTGACCTATTTTTTTAATGGTGGCAAAAAGAAACCTTTTGCCGGGGAAGATCATGTGATGGTGAGTTCACCGGATGTGGCAACCTATGACCTCAAGCCGGAAATGAGTGCGGCCGGTGTAGCCGACAAGGTTATTGAGGCACTTGAATTCGGGCAGTATGGTTTTATTCTGGTCAATTTTGCGAATGGAGACATGGTTGGTCATACTGCGGTGCGCAACGCAGTTATCAAGGCAGTCGAAACCCTGGATAAAGAGGTAGGGCGGGTACTTGCTGCGGCTGAAAAGGCTGGTTTTTCAATTATTCTTACTGCCGATCATGGTAACTGCGATGAAATGGTTGATCCGGTTACCCATGAACCTCATACCCAACATACTTTATATCCTGTGCCCTGTATGATTATTGATGAAAAGAACTGGCATCTACGCCCCTGTTCAGACCTGAGTGCAGTTGCGCCAACGGTGCTGGAGTTAATGGGGCTACAGCAACCACCCTCCATGTCAGGTAAATCGCTGTTGTTATGTGAATATTAATATTTACGGTGAGCTTGAGAAATTGCCCGAAAGAGATTATTGCCCGAAAGAAATTAAAAGGTTGCCAATTTTAGATGTTCCTTAGTTAATAAAAGCGCCTTCGGTACGGCCATGCTGGGTAATACGGTCATATTCTTTATCCATTGCTGCATATTTGAGAATAATACGATGGCCGATATCGTTAGCGATCTGTTCTTGCTGTTGGCAAGTGGGTGCCGGTTTGAGCTTATGTAACCTTCTGTCAATTTCCTGCGCTGCTTTTACCCCATTCAGTCCATGATTATGCTCCTGGCTTCATCCTGTTAGCAATTTAATATCCAGGGGGGTTCCTGGTAAATGATACAGCAACTGGCATCATCAGTTAAAAGGAATATTTAAAAACATTAGTGCTGGGGGCCACCACTTGATTGTCATTCTCAGGTTTGCTATTAGGAATCAGATTATCCGTTTTCCTGTAGTCATATTTGGGAAAAAATTCAGCTTTTTTACGGAATGTCAGCTCGGGTTTCTGCCTGTTTTCTCGCCATGGATTATTGGCTTTTACTGGTGCGCGCCAGTGATTATTTTCTTCAGCAATATCAGACAATGGTGTTCGATACGTGTTTGGCAAAATAAGGCCGGTATTATGTGCATAGGCAATTATGCTGATAAAAAATATACCCGCAATAGACAGTTTGCGTGCAGTTTCATGGGATAATGGGGGTGTTATCATCATGGTACGCTTTACTCCTTCTTGACGTTATGCTGCCATTGCAGGGTTTTAAACCAGTACTTATGCGTACTGAGTATCCATCCATCTGCGTTATGAGCAACAATCCATGAGTTAAGATAGTTCAGTAGTTCCTGGTTGCCTTTATTTACTACAAAGCCTTCTTTCGTTTGTAGCAGCGGTTTGCTCAGAGGCATATCGCATTTTTCAGGATGCTGACTGGTGGTAAATTCGGGTATGGGCGAGGAAGCAACGAAAGCATGAGCATGCCCTTCAACCACTGCTGCTGAGGCTTCTTTTGCAGTGTTTTTAAGTTCCAGTCTGGCTTTGGGGAAAATCTTCCGTGCCAGTTCAGCCGATACAGTGCCTTTAACCGCAGTAATTTTTACATCTTTATTGTTCAGATCTGAAATACTGGTAAAATTTTTGGTGAGTTTCAGGTTGCTGACCAGGCTGTAGCCCGAACTCTCATACGGATGAGAAAAATCAACTTTCAGGCTGCGTTGTGGAGTAATCGACATACCGGATGCAATAAGGTCGATTTTTCCCTTGAGCAGAGCTGGAATTAGTTTGTTCCATTCATACTGTTTAAAAATAAGTTTAACGCCCATGTCATGTGCCAGTTGTCTGGCAATATCAATTTCAAAACCGATCAGTTTACCGTGACGGTCTTTCATTACCCAGGGAGCCACTTCGGATATACCAACACGTAGTTCTCCCTTTTTTATAACCGTGTAAAAGGCGTCCTGGTGGGCGGTGGTATTGTAGCTACCGGCGTGGCCGGCATAAGCCGTTTGCATACATAAAACGGCAAATAGTAATGTGAAAATACATTTCACAGAGAAAGATTGATTAAAGCGAGAAAGTAAGGTCATGAATGATACCGTGAAAAACTAGTTGTGAATGATCATTTTGCTGTATTTGATGGACGATGGCAATTTATTTTATTGATCTATTTGCCGCCCACAGGTTCCCTTTACCTGAGAAGAATTATGTATTGAACAAGTGGTTATACCAAAAATTATGATCCGGACAGGTATTTTCTTGCCTGTTGTTTTGTTTATAACAACATATTTGTTGGATATTCATGTATAATTCGCCGGCTAAATTAAACCTGATTGTGTGTCGTCGGCTTGCGGGGGATTGCTTCTACCTGCTGTGTTTTTAATGGTTAACCGTGAGGGTTGCTGGTGAGGAGTATCAGGCTTTAATTACCAATCATTGCATATACATTTATATTTACGAGTAGCAGGAACATGACAGACTTAACCAAATATCGAAATATCGGCATTTTCGCCCACGTGGATGCAGGCAAAACGACGACGACAGAACGAATTCTGAAACTTACGGGTAAAATTCATAAAACCGGTGAAGTTCATGATGGCGAAGCCACTACTGACTTTATGGAACAGGAGCAGGAGCGTGGCATTACCATTCAGTCGGCTGCGACCAGTTGTGAATGGAAAGGTCATCGTCTGAATATTATTGACACCCCTGGACACGTTGATTTTACTATCGAAGTGTATCGTTCACTGAAAGTACTTGATGGCGGTATCGGCGTGTTCTGTGGCAGCGGTGGTGTCGAACCACAGTCGGAAACCAACTGGCGTTATGCTAATGAATCTGAAGTATCTCGTATTATTTTTGTCAATAAACTCGACCGGATTGGTGCGGATTTTTACCGTGTAGTCAAGCAGGTGGAAGAGGTTCTGGCCGCCATGCCGCTAGTGATGGTGCTGCCCATTGGTATTGAGGATGATTTTATCGGCTGTGTTGATCTGCTGACACGCAAAGCCTGGATCTGGGACGATGAAAATGATACCACACAGTACCGTATTGATGAACCACCTGCTGAGATGGCTGACCAGATTGAAGAGTGGCGTGAAAAGCTCATCGAAATGGCGGTTGAGCAGGACGATGAAATTATGGAACGCTACCTTGAAGGCGAAGAGCCGAGCATTGAAGAAATCAAACACTGTATCCGCAAAGGTACGCTGGTGATGGACTTCTTCCCGACATACTGTGGTTCTGCCTTTAAAGATAAAGGCGTACAGATGGTGTTAGATGCAGCGGTTGACTACCTGCCCGACCCGACTGAAGTTAAGCCACAGCCAGAAGTAGATATGGAAGGTAATGAAACCGGTGAATTTGCAATTGTTGACCCAGATAAACCATTGCGTGCGCTGGCATTCAAAATTATGGATGATCGTTTTGGTGCGCTAACTTTTGTTCGTATTTATTCCGGTCGTATAGATAAAGGCGTAACAGTGTTAAATACCTTTACCGGTAAAACGGAACGAATTGGCCGTATGGTGGAAATGCATGCGGATGAGCGCATAGAGATTGATGGCGCTCAGGCGGGAGATATTATTGCTGTTGTCGGGATGAAAAATGTTCAGACCGGTCATACATTATGTGACCCGAATCACCCCGCAACACTCGAACCAATGATATTCCCTGATCCGGTTATTTCTATTGCAATTACACCGAATGACAAAAGTGCATCAGAAAAACTTGGTATTGCACTGGGTAAAATGATTAAAGAAGATCCTTCTTTCCGTGTTGAAACCGACCAGGACAGTGGGGAAACCATTCTAAAAGGCATGGGTGAGCTACATCTTGATATTAAAGTGGATATTCTCAAACGTACCCACGGTATTGATGCCACCATCGGTAAGCCTCAGGTTGCCTATCGTGAAACCATTACTCAGCGTGTTGAAGATGCTTACACACATAAGAAACAGTCTGGTGGTTCCGGTCAGTTTGCGAAGATTGATTATATTATTGAACCCGGTGAACCGGGCAGTGGTTATGAGTTTGAATCGAAGGTAACTGGCGGTAATGTGCCGCGTGAATTCTGGCCGGCAGTAGAAAAAGGGTTTGAAAAGATGATGGGCAAGGGCGTGCTCGCTGGCTACCCCTGTCTGGATTTCAAAGTCACCCTGGTTGATGGTCAGTTTCATGCCGTGGACTCTTCAGCAGTGGCATTTGAAATTGCCGCCATGGCCGCTTATCGCCAGACCATGCCAAAAGCCGGGCCACAATTGATGGAACCCATCATGAAGGTAGATGTATTTACCCCGGAAGATCACGTGGGTGATGTCATTGGTGACTTAAATCGCCGCCGTGGCATGATTAAATCGCAGGAAGCAACGCCAACCGGTGTGCGCATCAAGGCAGAATGTCCACTGAGCGAAATGTTCGGTTATATCGGTACACTGCGTACCATGACATCGGGGCGTGGTCAGTTCTCAATGGAATTTCTGCATTATCTACCCTGTCCGAGAAATGTTGCCGATGAAGTTATCAAGGAAGCGAAAGAGCGTGACGCAGCAAAATAAACAGCTTGATGTGAAGTGAATAAAAAAGGCCGGAATTCCGGCCTTTTTTATTAGCAGATTCGGTTATGGTTCAATCGTCTGCATGTGGCAGAGTGGTTTATACAGTGCTTTCCTGGTAGAAATAAAGTTATTTATCCGTGTTGAGTATGGATTAAAATAGACAGTTTCCAGTAATATGCTAACAGGATGGATAATAAGTATCCTTTTTATCCGTTTCAGTAATATATTCTTTCCTGATAAGTAGAAAAGGCACGGTTCCTTAACACATGAATATTGATAATACCAACTGGCTAATCGGGTTACACATTCCCTCCGTGCTACTACCCGATGGGGTATTATGGTTTGCCAACGTTCTGTTTGTCGTTATTATTTTTTACACGTTGCGTTACGCTCCGTTGAAAAAAATCATCCAGCAGCCATCCTCGCAGCATGTCTATTTTGGGGCAATGGCGATGCTGTTGGTAATCTGGGGGATTAAAGCGGGTGTTTCTCCGGGGCTTGGTTTTCATCAACTCGGAGCGGCATTATTTACCTTAATGTTTGACTGGCCTCTGGCAATTATTGGGTTAACGGTTATTTTGCTGGCTTCTCTGGCACTACAGATGCCTGACTGGTTAAGTTTGGGGGTGAATGCGCTGGTAAGTATTGTGATTCCGGTTATGACCACGTATGGGATATTAAAACTGTCGCAGAAATTTCTGCCGGATAATTTCTTTATTTATATTTTTATCTGTGCTTTTTTTGGTGGTGGAATATCTGTGGCTACCAGTCGCCTGAGTGCCATGGTATTGCTGTCTATTGTTCATGCTTATCCCAATGCCAAACTGGTTGAGGAGTTATTACAGTATCTGCCTTTGTTTATGTTTCCCGAGGCATTTTTAACCGGCATGTTAATTAGTGCGTTTGTTGTGTATAAACCTGAATGGGTGGCCACCTTTGATGATGAGCGTTATATTATTGGCAAGTAGGTATTCAGAAAAAGTTGTTCAACAACAGAAGTACTGATGACAGGTGTTAAAAGAAAATTATCGGTTTTTAGAGCGCCACTGCAATACGTTTTATCTTGTGGTATTAAAATCAGCTAGTATATACTTGGCTAACTGATCCAGAGCCTGTTTATCTCTGATGAAAATCAGTTCTATACCAACAGGCCTGTTAGTGTATCAGTTAACTGTTCGATCTGTAATTTTGTATGTCCTGCTGAAAGCGTAATACGCAAACGTGAGGTGCCTTCCGGTACAGTAGGCGGGCGAATAGCGGTGACCAGAAGCCCTGCTTCAAATAAACCTTCGCTGATTGTGATTGCAGTTTCATCATTGCCGATTAATAAAGGTTGTATTGCCGTCTGACTGTTTTCTACTGGTATACCATTTTGTTCGCAGCACTGTCTGAAATAAGCAATATTCTGATGAAGTTTCTGTCTATACTGTGGCTCGTTCTGTAGTAACCGTAGGCTGGCACGGGTGGCTTCAGCGATAGCGGCGGGCATGGCGGTGGTGTAGATATAGGTTCGTGCCTGCTGGATTAGTGTTTCGATCAGTTCTTCACTACCGGCAATAAAAGCACCGGCGCTACCGATAGCCTTACCCAGCGTGGCCATATAAATCGGTATATCCTGTGTGTCTAAATGAAAATAGCAGTGGCTGCCTTTGCCATTTTCACCGAGTACGCCAAATCCGTGGGCATCATCAATCATGAACAGACTATTTGTCTGATGACATAGTCTGACCAGAGCAGGCAGATCAGCAATATCACCATCCATGCTGAAAACTGCATCGGTTACCACCAGTTTTTCTGCGCTGCTGTCGGTGTTGGTGATTTTCTGTTGCAGATTTTTTATATTATTATGCAGATAACGTTTGAAGTGCGCGCCACTAAGCAGGCCTGCATCAATCAGTGAAGCATGATTTAACCGGTCTTCAAAAATATAATCTTTTTTCTCCAGCAGTGCCTGACACAGGCCGATGTTCGCCATATATCCAGTGGAGAACAGCAACGCACGCGGGTAGCCGGTAAAGTCAGCCAGTTCTTCTTCAAGCTGGTGGTGGGCGCGGCTGTGACCGTTAATCAGATGGGCAGCACCACTACCAACGCCGTATTTTTTTATACCGGTAATAGCGGCCTGTTTCAGTTTCGGGTGGTTAGCAAACCCCAGGTAATCATTGCTGCAAAAACTGACAATATCTCGACCGTCAATGGTCATGGTAATTTGTTGTGCGCTGTCGCTGATGCGCCGCTTACGGTAACGGTGCTGTTGTTTTTTTTCTGCCAGTGATGCGCTAAGATTTTTCAAGTTGGCAGAAAGTGATTAGCCATTACAGGCACAGCCCGTTTGTATTTCGGCTGGCGGCGCTATCTGTTTACTGTTCAGGCCAAGCCTTTTAAATAGCTGCTGGTCATGGTTTTCATCCGGATTACCGGTGGTGAGCAATTTGTCGCCATAGAAAATAGAGTTAGCGCCAGCGAGGAAGCACAGGGTCTGTGTTTCATCGTTCATTTCACTTCTGCCGGCAGACAGGCGTACATACGACAACGGCATAAGTATCCGCGCAACGGCGATAGTGCGAACAAATTCCAGTGGATCCAGGCTTTCGCTACCATACAGCGGGGTGCCTTTGACCTGCACCAGCATATTAATCGGTACACTTTCAGGGTGCTGTGGTAGATTGGCCAGTTGCTGTAATAACGATACCCGATCTCCGCGTTGTTCACCCATACCCAGAATACCGCCACTGCAGACGCTAATACCCGCAGCACGTATGTGTTTTAGTGTTTTCAGCCGGTCATCGTAGGTGCGTGTGGTGATGATGTCCCCATAATATTCAGGTGAAGTATCCAGATTGTGATTGTAATAATCCAGTCCCGCCTGTTTCAGACGCTGGCTTTGTTCTGCGCTCAGCATCCCCAGTGTTACACAGGATTCCAGCCCGATTTTTTTGACTGCAATAATCATCTCGATAACTTTATCAAGATTTTTATCGGTGGGGTTGCGCCAGGCGGCACCCATACAGAAACGGCTGGCACCATTAGCTCTGGCAATGGTGGCTTTTTCAATAACTTCATCCAGCGGCAGCAAGCGCTCTTTTTCTATTGCTGCATGATTACTGGCACTTTGTGAACAATAACCACAATCTTCCGGGCAGGCACCAGTTTTAATACTGAGTAGTGTACTCACCTGTATCTGATTGGGATCAAAATTCTGGCGATGAAGCGTTTGTGCCTGAAACAGCAGGTCGTTAAACGGTAAGTTAAATAAATCGGCTATTTCTGTTCTGGTCCAGTTAGATCGTAGTTGTGTCATGGAATTTTTTATGTCTTAATACGGTAACGCTATCTTACACGACAGGACGTTGTTACCAAAATGGATCTTTTGCAACCGTTATCTCTACAATGGATTATCCCTTTTCTGTTTCCATCACGTTGTGTGCTGTGTCGACGACCAGCTATGGAAAATCTGGATTTATGCCCGCACTGTTATGCACGATTACCCTGGAATCATCATAGTTGTCGACAGTGTGCGATAACGCTGGCGGATGGCCCGGTAGATAGTCTGGCAGAGAGCAATGTGACTGATGTGTTATGCGGACGATGCTTGCAAACATCACCTTATTTTGATACCAGTTACAGTGTATTTCGTTATCAGGGAGACATTATATCGATGGTGCATCAGTTTAAATTTCATCAACGGCTATTGTACTCACGTCTGTTTGGTCAGTTATTACTGGATAAATTACAGCAGCAGATAGCGCAGAGCCAACCACCGGATTATCTGTTGCCTGTGCCGTTACATCCGTCACGGTTGCGTCAACGCGGTTATAACCAGTCAGTAGAACTGGCAAAAGTATTAGCAAGGGGGTTGCAGGTTCCATTGCAGACTAACTGCCTTGTGCGCAGCCGTAAGACACTGGCGCAGGCCGGGCTGGGTGCGAAACAGCGACGCAGTAATATCAAAGGAGCGTTTGAACTGGTGCATTCACTAGCTGATAGGCATATTGCGTTGGTTGATGACGTGGTCACAACCGGCTCAACCGTAAATGAAATTGCCCGTGTGCTGAAAGAATCGGGAGCGAAAAGGGTAGATGTGTACAGTATTGCGCGTGCCTGAATATTCCGTTACACATTAGTATTTATTACTGAAACAGGTATCTTTTTCATCCATCCTGTTAGTATGTTGTAAAAAAATGGGTAACTAAAATAGTTATAGATAAATAGTTATAGATAAA
>CAYXNL010000006.1:0-4376 GCA_964466455.1 uncultured Thiotrichaceae bacterium | reverse complement strand
AAATAGTTATAGATAAATAGTTATAGATAAAAAAGCCCCGGTCAGAGACCGGGGCTTTTTTTGTTTTAGCCTGTGTTATGTAATGATGCTAGATAATTGCCATTATTTATCTGGCCACTACCTATCTGGCCATTACCTACCTGGGCTATTATCAACTTGAACTCATTACTTACGTTGGCTGGGTCCATTAATTTCCAGACCGTTGCCCATGTAAGTTTCAAAGTACTCAAGTGCTGTGTACTCAGCGCTCTGTGCTTTAAATGGTTTGGCGCGAACCTGTTTGTTACAACCTGCATAACGGCGGTCCAACGTACCCATGTTGCCCCATTTATTACGATAAACAGGGAATCCTGACGTGTGTCCTAATGCAGGGCTTAGGGTATCTGTGCGGATACGCTTACCGGAGTAATAGTAATGACAGTCTGCACAGGACATGTTTAACTGGCCTCGTTTAGCATAGAAGAACTTTTTGCCGCGGTTATATATCGCGAGGGCTCTTTTATCATTGGGCACTTTAATGTTGATTTTATTACCTCTGGACAGATAAGCCAGATAGGCACCAATTTCAGCAATAGGGCCTTTCTTCCACTTCAGTGGTTTTTCGCCATTATCGGTACGACATGTGTTGATTGCCGCCTCAAGCGTAATAACTTTTCCGGTTTCCTTATCAAAGTAGGGATAATTTTGTTTTATACCTTTTTTGTAATTAGGAAAGCAGTCAGCATATCCTTTGCCATTGGCAAATTTTTTGTTAAATAATGCCTTGCCATTATCAATAGCAAAGTCATAGGAAGGAAACTCCTCAAAAGCTTTCCATTGTTCACGTGCATTTTTATCAATAGCATAAACGCCATTGATGAAATTATTCACTGGTACATTAGGAAATCTTTTTGTGAAGTACGAACGGAATGCCTTCAGGTCATCATTTGGTGTTGCCTGTGATGCAAACGGTGCTGCAAGCACAAACAAGGCAAATAATGCAATAGCAAATTTTTTCATGGTTCACCTTTATAATTGTTATCCCAAACATAAGACTCGGGAAGTCATCGTGTTATTTTAGCGGGGCTACGATTGAGTCACTCGCTCCAGTATTGTCTACCCAGCTAATTTTAACTGTTTCACCTGGTTTTGCCCCTGAAAAGGCAAAAGACAGGAATGGGTTTCTGGAAATGCTAACATTCCACTCAGCATTCAATACGGTAGTACCATTGTGTACACAAACAACTTCCTGAATGAATTTAGCGGGAATTAACTTACCGGTTTTTTTATTTTTACGCAGACCTGTTTCCATCGGGTGGCTGATCAGGCATTTTACCTTCGCTACACCGTCTTTTACTCTGGCGCGTACTTTAATGGTTGATTCTGACATCTTTATTTTACCTCGTCTTTATATATTCTAACCGCCGCAACCACCAATGGTGACTTTGACATTTTTGGAAGTGCTATATAACTTACCGCCAGCCTTAATAACAGCCGTTACATTGGATGTTTTGCTCATTTTAATGCGGGTTGAAATATAGCCTTTTGTTGTGGGGCCGAGGTTAAAAGTTGCCGCAAGCGGTAATGGATTTTTGGCAACCACAATACTGATTGACTCAGTATGGGGAATATCGCTGATAATGGTTATCGGTACAACCGCACCATTCTCAGCAATATCAGGTGCCTTGAGCTTTATTTTACTGCTTGGAGTTGTTTTACTGCTGCCGAAAGCATCTTTTATTGCAGTGCTGGCATCTTTTGCCTGAAAAGCAGCTTTTGGCCATGCAGCCAGAACCGTTTTAGGCGTTAACAGTCCAGCACCGATTACAATACCAGTTGCTCCCGCTGCAAAAGTACTTTTGAGTAATAATCTTCGTTTTTCGTTCATCGAGTCTTACCTTCTGACTATTATAATGATTGGATAAATTTGGTCACCTTATCGATTTCGCTACTGGTAAGAATACCGTAGGCACCAAAAGGAGGCATAATTGTATTAGGATTGTTAACACGTGCATCGTAGATCTGAGCACGAAGTTTATTATAGTCAGGGAAACGGGCTTTCATGGAAACCAGTGGTGGTCCAATATTACCGGGTAATTTGCCCCCGGCAATTTTGTGGCAGGCCAGACAGTTTCCTTTCTTACGGTTAAATGCCAATGCCTTACCCTGAGCAATCTCGGTGGACGCAGATGCACCATTATCGGCAGCATTAGCAATGGTTGGTACGATACCAAGGCAACCAACAAGGGCTGCGATGGACGCGGATGTGAGTAATTGTGCGGTTAGCCGCATTCTTATTTCCTCCTGTTAGTATAGGAATATATATTCAATAATGAATAGGATGTATAGCATACACGCAGCGATTGAGATGGCAAGCGTTATCTGTAAAAAAAAATATAATCTATAAAAAATATGGCTAATTACCTGTTGTATTAATAATAGCTAATATTTTAAGAGTACAGTTACTATGCAAAACCTCCGATAAATGCTATTGATTTATTTGCTGACGAGAACAGTAATCGCCTCTGTAAATTATGTATTGTAGATAATTTATTTAAGCCAGCCTTAACCAAAGTACCTCTGGTCGTTAACCTGTGCATTCGTAGTGCATGTATTCACAATCAGATTTACTACATACTCTCTTTTAGACGTGCAACCCGCTGTTTTATTTCATTCTTGATTGTTTGAAGTCTTTTAATGGTCGAGGGGCTGTTGTTTTTTTGCAGCAGGGCGTTGTTATATTGCTGGATTGCAAGCTCAAGATAGCCTTCGCGGGCATATTGATTACCGGTTGCTTCCAGTGCAGCGCTGGTCTGTCCATTAGCGAAGTAGGCCTGCGCCAGAGCGTGGTAGACGATGGCGTAATCCTGCCCCAGTAAATGTGCATTCTGTTGTAGCTGTTGCTTAAGTAATAAGACTGCCCGTTCCGGTTTTTTATTATTCAGTAAAGATTTTGTGTAAGCAATGGTAACTGGCAGGTACCCGGGATAGAGGTCGGCAAGTTTCCTGAGCAGAGCAAGTGCTTTGCCATCCTGCTGGTTTGCTGTATAGGCCTCGGCAAGTGCCAGTTTAATCCAGAGGTATTTGTGATTTTTTTGGAGTAGAAGCAGAACAGGAATAGCTTTATTTGCCTGATTGGTGCGGATAAAAGCCAGTGCTTTTTGATACTGGCCGAGAAAACCTTTTTCAACATTTATATCATGGGTATAGTATTTGGGCTGCTTGCTCACAAGCACGATCAATCGTGCTTTGGCAAATTCAAAGTCAAGGCTGTCACGCGGGTAGTTGATGGTTTTTTTGCTGATGCGATTTTTAGCTTCACTCACGCGATTTGCACTTAAAGGGTGGGTACGTAAATATTCCATCCCATTGGCCGGGCTTGTTGCGAGTAATTTCTCAAAAAATTGAACCATTCCCCTGGGATTTATTCCGCTGCGTGTCAGGATACCAATGCCTATTCGGTCGGCCTCGTATTCATTTTCACGGGTAAAATTAAGTGATGATTGTTGCTGCCCGGCAAGCCCGGTCAGTAGAATTGCCTGCCCGGCCTGAGGATCTTGTGCGCCAACCAGGATAGCGGCCAGCATGGTTGCCAGGGTAATGGCGGTGGACTTGCCCGAGCGTGCAAACTGGCGAGCCAGATGGTGTTGGGCAACGTGGGCAATTTCGTGGGCTAATACGCCTGCAAGCTGGCTTTCGTTATCCGCATCAATGAACAACCTGGAATGTACGCCGATGTAGGCATCCGGACCGGCAAAGGCATTAATGGTCGGCGAGTTAATCATAAAGAAATGAAACTGATTACCTGCGGCATCAGAATGGCTAGCCAGCCGGTTTCCCAGTGCGTTCAGATAGGCGTTAATCTGTAAATCATTAACAAATTTCAGGTTGGCTCTGAGTGATCGGTAGAAAGTAAGACCAAGTTGCTTTTCCTGCTGGCTACTATAACTGGCAAAGCTGGGGTCTCCCAGTGCGGGCAGGTTGGCATAGGAAATACCTGTACCGAAAATAATAGCGATTGTAATCAGGCTGGTCAGGATAAAGCGGGAAAATTTACGGGGAGAGAAAAAAGCCATGTCTGGTAGACAGTTTTGCCAATGAAAAGTTGAATGTCAGATTATGGCATTGACGGAGATATAAATCGATGTTTCGGGTAATGAAATACGATAGACAGGTTTTTTATATTTTTATGACAAAAATATTACATATTGTTTGACTTGTTGTATTTTCTCGCCTATTTAACCTGACTAAGTAATAAAAATAACAGTTTTATTCTTTTTCATAAGAGTCATGCGCGGCTCAACAACACAGTCCAAAAGAGGTATAACGAATGAAATCAGGTAATAAATCACTCCTTGCAATAGCAGTTGCGGGTATTCTGGCTGCACCGGTCGCCA
>CAYXNL010000005.1:49930-58215 GCA_964466455.1 uncultured Thiotrichaceae bacterium | reverse complement strand
ATTATATTATTACTGAAACGGATAAAAAGGATACTTATTGTTCAAGACACGCTGTAAATACCTCCATGTAAGCTCGACACCCGCATCCCTGCGGCTGACGGTCTTGAACAATAAGTATCCTTCTCATCCATCCTGTTAGTAAACCAGATAGGCTACCGGGTAATAATTAATGCGCCCAGGTTATATAGCTCAAGCAATAGCTGCTGGCTGTCATTATTATTACTCAGTTCAAGTAAACGCTCCTGGTTTATCTCGGGGTCACACAAAGTGGTAACAAATTCGATTGAGGGGGAAAGATAGCTTTGTCCATCGACAAAAAGTTTTACTTCATATTCAGATTCGCTATCAGGTAGACAGGTAAACAGGAAGCGTGATCCGCTGGCTCGAGAAAGGTGGTGGCTCTTCAGTGCCTGTTTAAATTCAGTAAACTGGGTGAATAGCTGCTCTGGTAGATCCAGACGATTGCAATGAAGCTGGCTGACATATTCGCCCAACCAGGTTCGTACCGATTCCTCCGTGGGCATGAGTTTTTTAGTCAGAATATTTTTTATTTTTTCAATCGCCTCGGCTGAAATTTCAGCCGGGTAAGTCTGCTGTTTCAGGTCGGCATCAGTATAGAGCTCCGTATCATCAATTTTACTGGCGATACTATCGGCATAGTCATGCGCCATGGCGTTTAGTGCGGGGGCACGAAAGCCAACGGAGGCGGTCATGCAGTCTTTCAGCGCAATGCCGTGATGGGCGACATTCGGCGGCAGGTATAACATGTCACCGGGGTTCGTTATCCATGTGTGTTCTGCATTAAAGCCCTGCAATATAGACAGATCGGTATTTTCAAGCAGCGTATTATCATAGTGTTCGCTGATCTGCCACTGGCGCTGCCCGGTTAGCTGGATTAGAAAGACATCATAGTTATCGGTATGTGGGCCGACCGATCCACCGGGTGGCGCATAGCTAATCATCAGATCATCAATACGCCAGTCGGGAATAAAGCGAAATTTGCGGATAATTTCAGCCGCTTCAGGCAGCAGGTTTTCAATATCGCTTACCAGAAGGGACCAGCTGGATTCCGGCAGCCGGGCAAAACGTGCTTCATCAAATGGACCATATTCAACTGACCAGGGTGATGTCTGTGCGTCGCTACCGGAGTGTTCCAGTACCAGTCGTGCATTTACCCCTTCTTCACAGGCGAGACCAGCCAGTTCGTCGGCGCTTAATGGTGGTATAAGGTCATTAAAAGCGGCGGGAATAAATAGCGGCTTTTTTTGCCAGTACTGTGCAAGAAAGGCGTCTATATTTTCAGGCTCTAGTGGGTTCATGATTTTTGTTGTATTATTTTAATGGGCGCTTTTAAATGCTTTCAGCTTGCTTGATGGCATTGCCAATATAGGTCAACGGTGTCATCTGTAACAGGTTTTGTTTCGCTTCATCGGGTATATCCAGCGTCTCAATAAATGCGTGGAAGGTTTGTGCATTGATATTCTTGCCGCGAGTGAGTTCCTTCAGTTTTTCATAGGGGTTTGCAATACCGTAGCGGCGCATAACCGTTTGTACCGGTTCAGCCAGTACCTCCCAGCTATGGTTAAGGTCTGCTTCAATTGCGACAGCGTTAACTTCAAGTTTATTCAGCCCCTTCAGTAAAGACTGGCAGGCAATCAAGGTATGTGCAAAACCGACACCAAGGTTACGCAGCACGGTAGAGTCAGTGAGATCGCGTTGCCAGCGGGAAACAGGCAGCTTGCTGCTCAGGTGGGAGAATAGAGCATTGGCAATACCAAAATTACCTTCTGCATTTTCAAAATCAATCGGGTTAACTTTGTGCGGCATGGTGGATGAACCAATTTCTCCGGCAATCGTTTTCTGTTTGAAATAATGCAGTGAAATATAAGCCCAGATGTCCCGGCTAAAATCAATCAGAATGGTATTTAACCGGCTGATCGCATCAAACATTTCAGCCATGTAGTCATGCGGTTCAATCTGAATCGTGTAGGGATTCATGGTAAGGCCGATGGATGTAATAAAATTGCTGGAAAATGCTGGCCAGTCAATTTCCGGGTAGGCGCTGATATGGGCATTATAGTTACCGACAGCGCCATTGGCTTTACCCAGCAAGATAGTTTCAGCAATTAGCTGGCGTTGGCGTTTAAGACGATAGACCACATTTGCCAGCTCTTTACCAACCGTGGTGGGTGAGGCAGTCTGACCATGTGTGCGACTTAGCATAGGCTGGGTTGCCAGTTCCCTGGCCTGTGCGGTCATTTTTTCAATGATGGCATCAATCGCAGGTAACAGTACCTGATCGCGCCCGGCTTTTAACATCAGCGCATGTGACAGGTTATTGATATCCTCCGAGGTACAGGCAAAATGAAAAAATTCATTCACTGCTTCGAGTTCTGCATTTTCCCTGACTTTTTCCTTCAAAAAATATTCTACGGCTTTAACATCATGATTAGTGGTGCGCTCAATCATTTTAATGCGCTGGGCATCTTCTAGCGTCAAATCATCCACAATGGTATTTAACAGGGTATTGGCCGATTTACTTAATGCAGGAACTTCTTTTATTTCAGTGTTATCAGCCAGTGCCTGGAACCAGCGGACTTCAACCAGAACACGGTGCCGGATTAAACCGTATTCACTGAAAATGTCACGTAAGCTGGCTGTTTTTGAGCCATAGCGGCCATCAACGGGAGAAATTGCGCTGAGTTCATTTAATTCCATCATGATGATATGTTCTTTGTTGTGTCTGTGCGTTAAGCTGTATCGGGAACGGACGTGCCGTTCTTGTCCATAACAGATTGATAAAAATACAAATCTGTATTGGTACAGGGTCTGTATTAATGCAGAGAAAATAATAATAAAAAGGTGGCTATTATAACACCGTAGTAAATAACAGAAGCAGGCAAATTAATGACTGAATACAGAATGGAAAAAGATAGTATGGGCGAACTGGAAGTACCGACCGATGCATTATATGGCGCGCAGACACAACGTGCAGTAAATAATTTTCCGGTCAGTGGTCTGAAAATGCCCGCTACGTTTATTCATGCGCTGGGGCAGGTGAAACGTGCCTGCGCCAGTGCGAATCACTCGCTTGGTTTGCTCGATGCAGAGCGAACGAAGGTGATTACATCGGTTTGTGACCGCTTAATTGCCGGTGAGCTGGATGCGCAGTTTCCCATTGATGTATTTCAGACTGGCTCTGCCACCAGCACCAATATGAATGCCAATGAAGTGATTGCCCATCTGGCAACAGAACAACTGGGTGGAGAAAAGGTTCATCCTAATGACCACGTCAATATGAGCCAGAGTTCTAATGATGTTATCCCGACCACGATACATGTTTCTGCCGCCATTGCCTGTGACCGTCAGCTACTACCTGCGCTAACTCATTTGCAGCAGGTGATTGCACAGCGTGCAGAAGAATTATCGGCTGTGGTCACCACCGGCCGTACCCATCTGATGGATGCCATGCCGGTCAGCCTGGGTCAGGAACTGTCCGGCTGGGCGATGCAGATTGGTAATGGTTGCCAGCGTATTCAGGCTGTCCTGCCGCATATCTGGCAACTGGCTATCGGCGGCACAGCAGTTGGTACCGGCATTAATGCAGATGCACGATTCGGTGAGGCAGTTGCACAGGTTCTCACGGCAGATACAGAAATAAATTTTGTTACGGCGAGCAACCGTTTTGAAGCCTTAAGTTCACAGGATGCTGCGGTAGCACTGAGCGGTCAGCTAAAAACGGTGGCTGTTAGTATGATGAAAATAGCCAATGATTTACGCTGGATGAACAGTGGCCCTTTGGCTGGTATCGGTGAAATTGCACTGCCGTCATTACAGCCGGGCAGCAGTATTATGCCGGGCAAGGTTAACCCGGTCATTGCTGAATCGGTTGCCATGGTCTGTGCTCAGGTGATCGGTAACGATACAACTATTACTCTGGCTGGTCAGTCGGGCAACTTTCAGTTGAATGTAATGCTGCCGCTGGTGGCGCACAATTTATTACAGAGTATTGATATCCTGTCAAATAGTGCGCGGATCCTGGCGGATAAGGCCATCGTTGGCTTTCGTGTAAAGCGGGAAAATATTGATGCTGCGTTGTCAAAAAATCCAATACTGGTGACAGCACTAAACCGCGTTATCGGTTATGAACTAGGCGCAAAAATTGCAAAAGCAGCCTATACCCAGGGGCGCACGGTTATTGACGTTGCCACTGAATATACTGAACTGAGTGAAGTGGAACTAAAAAAACTACTGGATCCGGCGCAATTAATAAAGGGAGGTGTTGCGCAGCAGGAATAGGCTATAGAGGTGTCCTATAACAGGTTTCCTGTCTTGCCTTTTTCCTGCTTTGTTCTATTGCAAATTTTATCCCCGGTTATCTGCCTGTTCGGTGACATTAATATACAGTTTTAGCCGTTGACCGGGCTGGAGGTATTTTCCTTTAATAGCATTCCACCGGTGCAGGTCCTCTATTCTTACATTATAGTGGTTAGCAATACGGGATAAGGAATCACCAGATTTAACGGTATAGGATATTCGCTGAATAATATGGCGATCAGAATTTTCATATAATACAGATCGGGACGCGAGCTTCGTTACCGTCTCATTTTTATATATTACCAGCTTATGGCCCGGTTTCAGTGGATCATAAATGGACATACCATTCCATTTAGCCAGCTTGTTCATGTTCACCCGGTATTCGCGCGCGATTTTCCAGAAACTTTCTCCCCGTTTCACGATATGCTGAATGCGTCGGGTGTTTCTATAGTGGTGGGTTTGCAATTTTTTCAGGCGCTGGCTGGCGCTGAGTACATAAGCAGAATGGCGCAGGCTCGCCACCGGAATCAGAATATGTCTGCCTGCGCGTATAGTATTACCGTGGAGGTTATTAACCTGACGTATATGCCTGGTGGACGTATCATATTTTTCTGCAATCTGGCTAAGTGTTTCGCCATTACGAATTTTATGCCGTATCCATTTCATGTACCTGTCGGCTGGCAGGCTAGCGTAATTTTTTCTGAAAGTCTCTGCTGCATCAGGCGGTAAGATAAGGGTGTGCGGTCCATCAGGGTTTGTTGCCCAGCGATTAAAAGCAGGGTTATAGCGGTAGAGTTCATTAAGATCTACATTTGCCAGTTTTGCAGCCAGTGCCAGATCAATCTGGGCGTGGATTTTTACCTGTACAAACCCCGGTGCATCGGCAATACAACGCAGGCTAATATTATATTTCTGTGGGTGTTCAATAATCTCTTTTAAGGCGAGTAATTTGGGTACATAGGCACGGGTTTCTTTGGGTAATTTCAAATGCCAGAAGTCGGTGGGCAGGTGCAGGCGCCGGTTGTGACGAATAGCGCGTTTTACTGTGCCGGAACCGGAATTATAGGCAGCCAGCGTCAGCAGCCAGTTGCCATTAAATATTTTATTCAGATTGCGCAGGTAGTTAAGTGCTGCCCGTGTTGAGGCATCAATGTCACGACGACCATCGTACCACCAGTTTTGTTTTAGGCCATATAATTTCCCCGTAGACGGAATAAATTGCCAGATACCGGCAGCACGTCCATTTGAATAGGCAAAAGGTTGATAAGCACTTTCAACAATAGGTAATAATACCAGTTCGGTAGGTAAATCACGTTTCTCCGTCTCCTGAGTAATAAAATACAGGAACGGGTCAGCACGTTTTAACACGCGACCAAGGTAGGCTCTGTGGCTGGAAAACCAGGCGATCTGCTTTTTTAAATCCGAATGGTTGACGTTGTCCTTAATAGCAAATCCGGCACGGATACGTGGCCAGATACTGAAAGTGGTGAAATTAAGGTCATCATTTTTATCAAAAATCGGGAAGCCCTGGGCATTAGTGAGATCAATATCATCATTGCTATCGGTTTTTTGTGGATTTGTCTTATTTTGATCGGGATTAGATTGGGTTTGACTTGTTCCAGTATAATTTGAGGGAACATTATAACGTGCTACAGCGTCATGGTTGAGGTATTTGGCACGAATCTGGTTATTAGTTGAAGAATCTTTGGCTGAAGAACTTTCTGGAACAGGGTTATTACTGTTACTATCCGGTTTCAGATTATAACAGCCCGTCACTGACAGACTGAGTGCAAGCAATAGGCAAAAACGTTGTGCCAGAGAATAAAAGTGTTTAGTCATGACAGTGTTGGTCAGACAACGCGGTGTAAAGCAGGGTAGAATGCATTGCAAAATATCTGGTATTCTTGTAAGAGGGTAAAGAGAATAGTAGTAATAATAAAGCGTAAATCTCTATTTTTCCCTGTAATTTTATTAAATTATCTTAAATTTACTTTAAAACAATGAAAAATCTGTTCCAGAAACAGGCTTTTCCTGTTCAGGTGTCCGTCTGTATCCCTGGACGGCAGGTAGACAAACGAGGGGTATTTTAATTCATTTTTAGTCTGACAACACTAACTATATTCATTTTATCTTATATTATATGTCTTTATTACACTCTGAACAGAAAAATACGAATAAAACGGTAGTAATCTATACCGATGGTGCCTGCCGTGGTAACCCCGGTCCCGGTGGTTGGGGTGCCAGTTTACGTTATCATGCACATCGTAAAGACCTGCATGGTGGCGAGGCAAATACGACAAATAACCGTATGGAACTGATGGCAGTGATACAGGGGCTGGAATCATTACAGCGGGATTGTGAAATACTAGTTTATACTGATTCCAGATACGTCCTGGACGGTGTGACAAAATGGATGGTGAACTGGAAAAAAAATGGCTGGAAAACAGCAGCAAAAAAACCGGTAAAAAATGTTGAATTGTGGCAGCGTCTGGATAAAGCACTACAGCAACATTGTGTACAATGGCGGTGGGTGAAGGGGCATTCCGGTGATGAAGGTAATGAGCGCGCCGATCTACTGGCAAATAAGGGTATTGATGAGATGTTGAGAGATGCCCTTTAAATGGTAGCCTTTATCAAAATAGCCACCAGGCAGAGAGACCACCAGGCAGAGAGGAAGTAATGAGACAGATTGTTCTGGATACAGAAACCACCGGCCTTGATCCCGGTCAGGGACATCGTATTATTGAAATTGGCTGTGTTGAAGTAATTAACCGTCGTCTTAGTGGTAATAATTATCATCAGTACCTGCAACCTGATCATGACATTGATGAAGGTGCACAATCTGTTCACGGCATTTCTAATGAGTTTCTGGCGGATAAACCACGGTTTACTGATATTGTGGGAGATTTTCTGGAGTACCTGAAAGGGGCGGAGTTGATTATCCATAATGCTCCTTTCGATGTCGGTTTTATCAATCATGAGCTGAAACGGGCGGGGCCGGAATATGGCGAGGTGACGACTTTTTGTAGCATTATCGATACACTGGTAATGGCGCGCAAGATGCGACCGGGTAAAAAGAATAATCTCGATGCCCTGTGTAAAGAATATGAAGTAAAAAATACCCATCGTGAATTACATGGCGCCTTGCTGGATGCAGAATTATTAGCCGAAGTATATTTACGTATGACCGGTGGGCAGAGTACATTGCTGCCTGATCTGAATGAACAACAGTCTAATGTTTCTTCCTCTGCGGTCAACAGCGCCGTTAAACGACTGTCAAAAGATCGACTGCCAATAAAAGTGGTCCATGCCAGTGAAACCGAACAGGCAGCGCATCAGGCCTTTATGGAAAGAATGGGGAAGAACTGTGTGTGGAAGCAATAGCAGTAAAAAGGCTGGCTAGTTATGTCAGCTGAAGATCACCACTACTGGATGGCGAAAGCACTAGCCCTTGCCCACCATGCAGAGACTGCAGGAGAAGTACCAGTGGGAGCCGTGGTAGTCAGGGATGCAGAGCTCATTGCACAAGGCTGGAATCAGCCGATTGTTTCCCATGATGCGACGGCCCATGCTGAGATTATAGCGCTGCGTGCTGCGGGTAAGACACTGGGTAATTACCGATTATCTGATTGTGTTATGTACGTCACCCTGGAACCGTGTTCAATGTGTGTGGGCGCGATGATTCACGCACGTGTGGCAAGAGTGGTGTATGGCGCTACAGAACCACGTAGCGGCGCATTAGGAGGCGCTTTTAATTTGTTAGCAGCAAATCAGCATAATCATCTATTTGAAGTTACTGCTGGTGTGTTAGCGAAGGAGAGTGGATTACTGCTGCAGAATTTTTTTCTGCGGCGAAGAAAATAATATAAACTACCTCGCCGCAAGCTGCGGGGAATAAACCCTAAGAGATTTAAAAGTTCTTTAGGGTACTGTGATCACGTATTTATAACCGATGATTTATAACCGAT
>CAYXNL010000005.1:41937-49830 GCA_964466455.1 uncultured Thiotrichaceae bacterium | reverse complement strand
ATTTATAACCGATGATTTATAACCGATTATTTATAACAGATTTTCAATAGGCAGCAGTGCTATCAGTCTAACCAGTATTCGCCGGAAAAATCCAGCTTCGGGTTCATGATAGTAAGATACTGGTTTACCTTTTTTACTACTCGTCCAGAGCAGGTGGTCGGTATCAGGTTTGAGTGACAGATGGTAACTGTTTTCAGTGGATATTGTCAGCTCAAATAATTTTATCGTCTGATCGGCCAGTTTCTTACTGTTTACCATAATGCCAATTTCAGTATTTAATTTGCTGGAGCGCGGATCGAGATTAGCTGAACCGATTAATACATATTGTTGGTCAATCACCATATATTTTGCATGTAGACTGGCGCTGGATAAACCTTTTAGCCATTGTTTTGCTTTTTTCTGAAATAAATTTGCACCGGGTTTAAGTTCATATAATTTTATTCCATAGCGTAATAAAGGCAGACGATATTTTCTGTAACCGGCATGCACAGCGATTACATCAGTGGCAGCCAGGGAGTTAGTTAAAATATGTATATCAACACCCTGCTGGTGCATTTTCCCCAGCCATGTAACGCCACTGCTACCGGGAACAAAATAAGGCGTGGCAATAAATAACTGTTTTTTTGCCTGATTGAAACAGGGTTGTATCTGTGGACCGATATGTGTGGTTTTTTCTATTTTGTCCTTACATATTTTTTCCGGTTGGTCATAAAATAGTTTTGCTTCTGCATAAACAAAGGGAATACTGCGGCTGATAATTTTTTGTGTCAACTCGGCCTGTTGCAGGGAATGAAAATAGGCAGTATTTTTTGCACGCAACCATTTGTCTTTTAATTTTCGGTGAAAGATTTTTAACTGGGTTCCTAGTATTCGTACTTTACTTATATCTTCAATTGCGGTTGCCCAGTGGCTGTTCCAGAATATATTAAAACTTTCACCAATATCACAGACAATTGGGCCAATTGTTAACAGGTCAAGGTCAACAAAGTTTACATCATTACGTGCATCAAAATATTCATCACCAATATTTCTACCACCGATAATTGCCGCCTCGTTATCAGCGATGAATGCTTTATTATGCATGCGTCGTCCGGCCCGTTTTATATTAATGATTAACTCGATATTTCTGAACCAGTCACGTTGCCGCAAGGGGTTAAAAATACGGATCTCGATATTTTTATGCTGACTTAGCATTTTCAGACGACTGTCACGACCGGCTAAATTAATATCATCAACCAGAATACGCACATAGACGCCCCGGTCTGCAGCGCTCAGAATAGCATAGCTAAGATACTGACCACTGGCATCGCTATGAATAATATAATACTGGATATCCAGTGTTTTTTTTGCAATGGTTGCCAGCGCAAAACGGGCAATAAACGCATCGCTATTATCGCGTAACAGATAAAATCCGGATTGTTTTTCAGAGCCAGTATTATTCATATTTACTGGATACGATCATTCATCATCAACTGGTAGTTGCGGTAGCGTTGAAGATTGATTTTATCTGCTTTTAATGCAACCTGAACAGCGCAGCCAGGTTCGTTTCGATGGCTGCAGTTAGAAAATTTACATTGGTTGGCGTATTGACGTATTTCAGGAAATCCATAGGTAATATCCTGTGCTGAGGTATTGCTCGGAGTGAAATCACGCACACCGGGGGAATCAATAATAATGCCGTTATTATTCAGGTGGTAGAGTGAGGCAACTGTGGTGGTGTGTTTGCCCTCACCATTGCGCGCTGAGATTTCGCCAATACGAATATTTTCCTCAGGTAGTATGTTTTTTACCAGTGATGACTTCCCCACACCGGAAAGGCCAACCAGAATACTGGTCTGGTTAGCCAGTTGCCGATACAGGGAATCAAGTCCACCCTGTTTTTTTACACTGGTAAGGATAACGCGATAACCAATCTGTTCATACAGGGAACGAATGCCGCTAGTTACTACCTTTGTCGTCTTGTGTAAATCGGTTTTATTTAACACAATAATGGCTTTTGCGGGCAAATTTTCTATGGCAACCAGATAACGGTCAATAAGGCTGGTATTCGGTTCAGGGTAAACGGAATTGACGATAATAACCTGATCAATATTGGCGGCAATTGGTTTGGTTATGCCAGCAAAGCCAATTTTTTGCAGTAGATTCTGTCGGGGCTGAATGGCAACGACAACATAGCTGGTCTGTGTTTTACTATTGTCCAGTTCCTGTATAACAATACAGTCACCACAGACAATATCACCAAGATTCTGTCGGATACTACATTTTATACGTGTGCCAGAAACAGTCTCTGCAACCAGTTTGCGACCATGATGGCTGATAACGCGGGCTGTTTGCGTTGCGTTATTGTTAACCGCACAGGACTGTTCTGATAGTTTGTTTTTCTGGTTCGAGGCAATGCGTCGTTGCTGTTGTCTGGAAAGTTTGCGGCCAGCCATAATAGAGTTTACAGGTTCCGTGTAAAATTTTTTATGGAGCGGCTGGTTAATATTCGGCAATAAATATCGCAGCAGGTATAACCGGGCTGGCAACGATGGTAATACTGTTGATTATCCATTTTATGAATGTCGCTTAATTACCGTTCCCCTTAAGTAAATGAGCAATACGAACTGGTGCTGGCGGGTGTGAATCGTAAAAAGCAGAATATAGTGGATCAGGTGTCAGAGTGCTGGCATTTTCACGGTACATATCAACCAGGGCATGAATAAGATGACCTGCATCAGTCTGTTGTGCCGCAAATGCATCCGCTTCAAATTCATTTTTACGTGAAAACAGGCTGAACAGAGGCTGAAAGGCAAAAGTAAAGACGGGAATGATCAACGTGAACAGCAACAGCGCCATATAGGTTGAAGGCTGAGTGACTCCCAGTGCGGTATAAAACCATCCGGTTTTCATTAACCAGGCTAGCAAGGCAAGGCCCGCTAGCGTGGTGGCAAAGGTAATCATCATACCTTTAATAATATGCTTCTTTTTAAAATGCCCCAGTTCATGTGCCAGTACCGCTTCGAGTTCATCATCATTGAGCATGTTTAGCAGGGTATCAAAAAATACAATGCGTTTATTTTTGCCAAATCCGGAAAAATAGGCGTTTCCGTGTGAAGATCGTTTGGAACCATCAATGACATAAATACCGTTACTGTTAAAACCACAACGTTGCAGCAAATTATTAATACGTTGCAGCGTTTCGCCTTCTTCAAGAGGGTTGAATTTATTGAAAAGAGGCGCAATCCAGGTTGGGTAGATCCACATCATAAACAGACTGAACGCGCTGATTACCAGCCAGGTATACAGCCACCAGCTATTCCCCATTTTTGCCATCAGCCAGAGAATAACGAATAACAATGGTACACCCAGGGCCAGACCCAGGAGAGCACCTTTTACCATGTCAGTAAAAAATGTTTTCAGGCTGGTACGGTTAAAACCGAATTTTTCTTCCAGAACAAAGGTGTTATACAGGGAGAAAGGAAGATCTAACAGCGAAGACAAAAAAGTATAGATCAGTATTACCGTAATACCGGTGAGGATGGTATTTAACTGATAGTGCATTACTATTTTATCCAGTATGTCAAGACCGCCGCCTAACGTCCAGAATAACAACAGAACAACTTCATAAAATAGAGGTAAACGCCCGAAACGAACCCTGGCGGTAGTATAATCTGCTGCCTTTTGATGTTCCTTTAGTGAAATATTACCTGCAAATTCATCCGGAACCTGATTCCGGTTTCGCCGGATATGTACAATCTGGCGTTGTGACAGATAGAGTCGTATCAGGGTGGATAATGCCAGCATAAACAGAAATAGCAGGGTAAAAGGATGAATCGTATACATTAAAAAACCTTTGTGAATATGTCAGTTAGCTGTATTATCCAATGCCTGTAATAATAAAACCAGTGATACCTGCATATAGATGCACCTAAATTCCGCAACATACGACTATTTATGACAAAATTGAATGATGAAAACCTGATCTGGATAGATCTGGAAATGACCGGGCTGGATCCGAATTCAGACCGTATTATTGAAATCGCTACCATTGTAACCGATAAAAACCTGAATGTTCTCGATGAAGGTCCCTCTATTGTCGTTCACCAGGCCGATGAAATGCTCGATGGTATGGATGAGTGGTGTACCAATCAACATGGCAAATCCGGTCTTACTGATCGGGTACGCAATAGCTCGATTTCAGAGGAAATGGCAGAAAATGTCACATTGGCCTTTTTAAAGCAGTATGTGCCGACAGGTAAATCACCGATGTGTGGCAACAGTATCTGCCAGGACCGGCGTTTCCTTGCCAACTGGATGCCGACCCTCGAAGATTTTTTCCATTACCGCAACCTTGATGTCAGTACCTTAAAGGAACTAACCAGCCGCTGGTCGCCGGATAAAAAAATGGTTTTCCAGAAAGAATCCAGCCACCTTGCAATGGATGATATTAAAGATTCAATTGCTGAGTTACAGCATTATCGGGAACATATTTTTCGCATTTAGTGCGAAGTATTTCCCCCCCCCCCGCTTATTGTTCCACCGGTGTATCGGTGCAGTTTCCCCAGTCTGACCATGAGCCGGGGTAACCCAGTACGCTTTCATACCCCAGTGATTTTAATATCAGCCAGGAATAGGCGGAGCGGTGGTGGGACTGACAGTAACAGATTATTTCTTTGTCTTTGGTAATACCAATTTTATCCAGTTGTGGCTGTAGTATTTCTTCTGGCAGGCGGCGTAGATTGTTTTGCTGGTTCATCGCAGCGGTCCATTCAAAATGGATGGCGCCGGGTATATGACCAGCTCTGGTTGCAGATCTCTTTTCACCGCTGTATTCAGCCGGTGAACGGGCATCAAGCAGACGGATATTGCCATCATCTAAATGGGTCTGTATATAGGCGCGCGTTGCGCTATAGCGATGAGTTTTGTTTAGCTGATACTCACTCGGCGAGGGGGCGGGAGTAGGCGCGTTGCTGAGTGCATGGCCTTCATTTGCCCAGCTATGCAGGCCGCCATTTAAAATAACAGCGGTTTCGTGGCCAAAGACATGCAAGGTCCAGACAAAACGGGCGGCACAGCCACCACCTTCATCATCATAGGCCACGATCAGCGACTGCTGGTTAATGCTGAGTGATGAAAGCAGTTGTGAAAAGACTTCATTATCGGGTAATAGCCCCATCACCGGTTTGTCTGTTGTGACAATATTGGCGTAATGTACAAAATGGGCCTTGGGGATATGCGCCTGGGCATATTGTTTTTCCTTGCATAAATCGACAATAACAATATTTTTATTATTATGCAGTGCTTCCAGTTCATCGGGTTCAATTAAATAACGGTTCTGTGGCATGGGCTATATTGAATTATCAGTATTAAACTATCAGTATTAAACTATCATGAAGTGTGTATTTTTATACATTATGACATCAGGCTGTTATTTAATAACCTTGAACTTTTCATCGGTATAACTGGTTTCAGGCCGTAATATCGTATTTCTGGCTACCGACTTTTCATCAGCTACCGGATGATCAAGTGAAAAGTGCAGGCCACGGCTTTCCTTGCGTTGTATGGCGCAGCGGATAATCAGTTCAGCCACCAGTGTCAGGTTACGCAGTTCAATCAGGTTGGGGTTGATACGAAAATGACTGTAGTATTCGTCAATTTCGTGTTGTAGAAGATTAACGCGGTGCATGGCGCGTTGCAGGCGTTTGTCGGTGCGTACGATACCGACATAGTCCCACATAAAGCGACGTAGCTCGTCCCAGTTATGGGAAACAACCACTTCTTCATCCGAGTCAGTGACCCGGCTTTCATCCCAGGCACGAAGTTTGTGAGGTGGGGAAGGCAGATCAATTTGCGTTTTTATCTGCGCGGCGGCGGCTTCAGCAAAAACCAGACATTCAAGTAATGAATTGCTTGCCATACGGTTAGCGCCGTGCAATCCGGTATGAGCCGTTTCACCAATGGCGTACAGGTTTTCAATATCGGTCTGGCCGTGCAGGTTGGTATTAATACCGCCGCAGGTATAGTGTGCTGCTGGCACCACCGGAATGGGTTCTTTCGTTATGTCGATACCGTACTTCAGGCAGCGTTTGTATATGGTGGGGAAATGTGAAGCGATAAAGGCTGCTGAACGGTGGCTGATATCGAGGTAAATAAAGTCAGCGCCCAGACGTTTCATTTCATGGTCGATGGCACGGGCAACGATATCACGTGGTGCCAGTTCGGCCATTTCGTGAAAGTTGTGCATAAAAGGTTTGCCGTCAGGGAGCAGTAATTTACCGCCTTCACCGCGCACCGCTTCGCTGATTAAAAAAGATTTTGCCTCCGGATGATACAGACAGGTTGGGTGAAACTGATTAAATTCAAGATTGCTGACGCTACAGCCAGCGCGCCATGCCATTGCGATGCCATCACCGGTAGAACCATCCGGGTTACTGGTGTAAAGGTAGACTTTACTTGCTCCACCAGTTGCCAGAACAACATGACGCGCCTGAAAAATTTCTACATGACGGGTTTTTCGGTTGAGAATATAGGCGCCCATACAGCGATTTTTACTGTCGGTGTCTATCTTCTGTTTGTGTGAAGTAATCAGGTCGATGGCGATATGGTCTTCATAGAAGGTGATATTGTTATGATGTCGCGCATGGTTTTCCAGTGTCATTGAAACAGCCTTTCCAGTGGCATCGGCCGCATGCACGATCCGTCGCTGGCTATGGCCACCCTCGCGGGTCAGGTGTAATTCACGCTTGCCGGAGGTAAATATTTCGGTGCTAAAGGGAACGCCAAGATCCTGTAGCCAGCGTATGTTTTTCGGCCCATTTTCTACGGTGAGTTGTACTGCCGCTTTATCGCAGAGCCCCGCTCCGGCTATCATGGTATCGGTGATATGAGATTCAAAGGTATCTTTTTCGCGTAATACCGATGCGACACCACCCTGAGCATAATAGGTGCTACCATTCTGATCGTGACTTTTGGTTAAGATGGCGATGTTGCAATGATCGGCGAGGCGTAGAGCAAGACTCAATCCAGCTGCGCCGCCACCAATAATTAGTACGTCATGTGTGAATATATTCGTCATTAATTTTTCCCATATAGTAAATTGATACCGGAAATCTGTTTATTTCTGCTTTATGAATGGCTAGAAATAAGGTAAGTTTACCTGCCGTAGCAACAGGATGTCGTCAATACGGGCGGTGTGTAAATATTACCACTGAATTTCACCAGATTTTATCTAAAAAACCGAGAGAACTATAGTGAATATGACTTGTCACACCGGTAAGGTGGTTAATTGCTCGATAGTAATGAGGAAAAGATGAGCGACCGGGAGATTGACCAGGCGCTTGTTGAACGTGTACAACGGGGTGATAAAAAGGCTTTCGATTTACTTGTACTTAAGTATCAGTTACGGGTGTCAAAGCTGGTTGCGCGATTTTTAAGAAACTCGGCAGATGTTCCCGATGTGGTGCAGGATGCTTTTATCAAGGCGTATCGTGCGTTGCCGAATTTCCGCGGAGACAGTGCTTTTTATACCTGGTTATACCGAATCGCTATTAATACGGCGAAAAATCATCTGGTATCGATGGCGCGAAAAACATCGTCGGCAGGAAATGTCGATGTTCAGGATGCCGAAGATTATGGTGCCAGCGAGTGGTTAAAGGAATATTCCTCACCAGAACGTGAAGCGCTGGCCGGTGAGCTGGAAACGACTATCCATCAGGCGATGTCTGATTTGCCGCCGGATTTGCGCGAGGCAATTACCTTACGTGAAATTGAGGGATTAAGTTATGAGGATATTGCACTGGTGATGGACTGTCCAATTGGTACGGTACGTTCGCGCATATTTAGGGCTCGGGAAGCCATTGATGGGAAACTGGCGCCATTGCTTGATATGGAAAGTTTTCAGGCACCAGGAAG
>CAYXNL010000005.1:24053-41837 GCA_964466455.1 uncultured Thiotrichaceae bacterium | reverse complement strand
ACCAGGAAGTTAGAACAGATTTTGGTGAAAGCCGGAATCAACAGATAAAGTTTCAATAATGAACAGCATAATTGCATTATCGGGGCGGTTATATTGAGCAGATTATATTGAGCAGGTTAAGCATAATGAGTAAGCGTAGCGAAAAAATTTCGGCACATCTTGATGGTGAGATCCATCACGATGAATTAATGTCCTTCTCGCTTTCTGCCGAGGCAGAAGATGCGGCCACGTCAGTACGTTACCGGTTAATTGGTGATGTGTTACGTGGGGAGGTTTCCGAGCTATCCATGCAGGATGTCAGTGTGGCAGTTCATCAGGCGCTGGTCGATGAAAAACTATTTGATGCAGACTTGCTCGCGCATAGCGCGGTGGGTGCTGGTGCTGCCTCCACGGGTACAACGGGTGCTGATAACTTACCTGCCTTTAATGATGGTTCCGCCGCATCGTATTCAACGCGCTGGTTACCAGCGAGCTGGTTACGTCCGCTTGGTGGTATGGCCGTTGCCGCTTCGGTTGCAGTGGTAATGGTGCTGGCCGTGATGCAGAAAAATGAGCCAGTGGTCGGTGCCCAGGTAGCCGCTGCACAGCAGGCAACAACGCCGGTAACGATTGCCTCGAACCAGACACTACAGGCAGCACCGGTAGCGTCCATTTCTATCGCCAACCATCGTGAATTAGATCCGTATTTAGATCAGCATTTTGCTACTCAGGGTACATTACAGAGCCGTATGCCATATGTTAGAGCTGTTAGTTACGAAGCCGGGGAATAAAGCCTCACCCGGGTTCCGTTTTTTTATCACAGCACTACTCTATGCAGTAGTGCTGATGGCTGCACCAGTAACGAATGCCAGTGAGTTGCTGGATATGCTGGAGAAAATGTCATCGGTTTCGCAGAACCGGAATTATGAAGGGACATTTATTCTGCGTAAATCCAATCAGATATCTACTTTCCGAGTTAATCACTGTCGGGATAAGCGTGGTGTGTGGGAAAGTCTCGAATCATTAACCGGTGAACCGCGGCAGATTATTCGGCAGAATAATAAAGTTATCTCGATTTTTCCAGATAAGAAACTAATTACGATTAGTCATTCCTCGACAAATACATCATTACATCAGAAATTACCGAAAAATCTCCAGCATCTGGAGAATTACTACAGTCTACAGAATCTGGGCAGCAGTCGTATTGCTGGTTATGAATCAATGGCGATTGATCTTAAACCAAAAGATAAGTACCGTTATGGTTACCGTTACTGGATGGAAAAGGATACCGGTATGCTGTTGCGTGCTGATGTGTTGGATCAACACAATAATGTAGTTGAACAGATGATGTTTACCGACCTGAAATATCTTAAACATTCACCTGCCACGGCATTTAAAAATATAGTAGAAAAAGGCTACCACGTTAAAGATCTTGATGCAGACACTCGACTTGTTGTGACCACAATGTGGCGGGTAAAACGACCACCAGCGGGGTTTGAGCTGACCCATCGTTTATCTCATAAATCATTATCAAAATCGAAACTGTTACAACTGGTATATTCCGATGGTCTGGCATCCGTTTCCGTTTTTATCGAACCGGTTAATGCGAAAACAAAACACCTCCTGGGTGCTTCCTCGATGGGGGCAATTAATGCCTATGGTGAACCAGCGGGTAATTATTATGTGACGGTTGTTGGTGAGGTGCCTGAAATCACTGTGATGCAAATGGCAAAATCTACGGTCAAACTTTCCCCACCGGAAGAAACTGATCAGGCCGCTGACAGTAATGCAAATGGCAGCTGAAACGAATGATTGAGGAACAGGTAACCGTTATTGCGGTAGAAAATGGACAGCTTATACTTGAAGCACAGACAAAAAGCACCTGTGGTGGTTGTGCGGCAAAAAAAGCCTGTGGTACAGCCGCACTATCAAAAGTTGTAGGTAAAAAATTTACCCATTTCAGGGTGAAGGACACGGTCAATGCAAAGGTGGGGGATGTTGTTGTTATCGGTATGTCTGAACGCGCCCTGTTAAGCGGGTCATTTATGATCTACCTGTTACCGATTGCCGGTATGATCGTGATGGCCTTGCTTGCTGATGCGTTTCTTGCTCCGCATGCTGGATCAAGAGATATTAGTGTGGCTATTTCCTCTCTTCTTGGTCTATTCGTCGGTATAATGATTTCCCGCTGGTTTTTTTCTAGTGATTGGGCAAAAGCAGACTACAATCCTGTTATTATCCGAAAAATTATCAGTAAGCCCTTCATGATCCATTATTAAGAATAACTGATTATGCCCTGGATCCGCGCATGGTATGCGCTAATCCGTCTGGCTCAGGTATAATCGGCCTTGTTACGTTTTGAACAGTTGCTTATTACCCTACACCAGGGTGTGGTGAACGTGATAAACTCCCGTCGCTGAATGAGGATAAGAAACCGGCTATAGCCGGTTTTTTGTATTTTGTTCTTTAGCTGTTTTCCGGTTTTCTGTCCCCAACACGTACGAGGCTGCCTGCGGATGATACAACTGTCACTGTATTCACGAAGTGGTTGCCACTTATGTGATGCGATGGAAGATGAATTGCAGCCATTTATTGCTACCTCAGATATAGCTATAACCCGTATATTGATTGACAATGACGAAGCGCTTGAAAAACTTTATGGTCATCGCGTTCCGATATTGATCTACAACGGACAGGTTGTGTGTGAATATTTTCTCGATCCGGATATTCTGCATCAGCTAATAACAGCTTCATAACATAACATCAGTATACACAATACCCGCATAACGAACATTTGTATAAATAGTATCCGTATAAAAGTACCTGCATGAAAAATATTCGAAATTTTTCCATTATCGCCCATATTGATCACGGTAAATCAACCCTGGCAGACCGTCTGATTCAGGTTTGCGGGGGCTTATCTGAGCGTGAAATGGAGGCTCAGGTACTCGATTCAATGGACATCGAACGTGAGCGTGGTATTACCATAAAAGCACAAAGCGTCACCCTGGATTATTTAGCTGATGATGGCATAAGCTATCAACTTAATTTTATTGATACCCCCGGCCATGTCGATTTTTCCTATGAGGTTTCGCGCTCACTGGCTGCCTGCGAAGGGGCTTTATTAATTGTCGATGCGTCACAGGGAGTGGAAGCACAAACTGTTGCCAACTGTTATACCGCCATCGAACAGGATCTTGAAGTGATTCCGGTATTGAATAAAATTGATTTACCCGCTGCTGATCCTGTCCGGGTAAAAGCTGAAATTGAAGATATTATTGGTATTGATGCCAGCTCTGCACTGGAAGTGAGTGCCAAGACCGGTCAGGGAATTCACGCATTAATGGAACAGCTGGTTGCTGAAGTGCCACCACCGCAGGGTGACCCGAATGCGCCATTGCAGGCGCTGATTATTGATTCCTGGTTCGATGCTTACGTCGGCGTTATTGTCCTGGTGCGCATTATGCAAGGTAGTCTTGTAACGAACCGTAAAATGATGGTAATGTCGACAAAACGTAGCTATCTGGTCGATAAGGTTGGCGTATTTACGCCAAAAAGACATAATATGGAAAGACTTGGTGTCGGTCAGGTAGGCTATGTCATTGCCAGCCTGAAAGAAATTGATGCCGCAAAAGTAGGTGATACCATTACCATGCTGGATAATCCGGCAGATGGACCACTGGCTGGATTCAAAGAAATTCAGCCACGTGTATTTGCTGGTATGTTCCCGGTGAGTTCGGATGATTACAATGATTTTCGTGATTCACTCGACAAGCTCACTCTCAACGATGCATCGCTGCAATATGAACCAGAGAATTCATCGGCATTAGGTCTGGGCTTTCGTATTGGTTTCCTGGGTATGCTACATATGGAAATTATTCAGGAGCGGCTTGAACGTGAGTACGACCTGAACCTGATTACTACTGCCCCAACGGTGGTGTATCAGGTGTTAAACACAAAAGGAGACGTGTTTGAAATACATAACCCGACTGACTTTCCTGAAGTTAATCTCATTGAAGAAATCCGGGAGCCGATTATAAAAACCAGTATTCTGGTACCACAGGACTACCTGGGTAATGTGATGACGCTGTGTATTGAAAAACGCGGTGTCCAGTTAAATATGCAATACATGGGTAACCAGGTGTCACTCAGCTATGACATGCCGTTAAGTGAAGTGGTACTGGATTTTTTTGACCGGCTCAAATCAGTTAGTCGGGGTTATGCTTCATTTGATTATGAGTTTGATCGTTTTCAGGCAGCAGATATGGCGAAAGTCGATATACTTATTAATGGTGAACGGGTGGATTCGCTGTCTATTATTGCTCATCATAGTGTCAGTATGCGACGTGGGCGGGAAGTGGTAGAGAAAATGCGTGAACTGATTCCACGTCAGATGTTTGATATTGCTATTCAGGCTGCAATTGGTCGCAACATTATTGCTCGTAGCACGGTGAAAGCATTACGTAAAAATGTTACCGCAAAATGTTATGGCGGCGATGTTTCACGTAAACGTAAATTATTGGAGAAACAGAAAGCCGGTAAAAAACGGATGAAACGTTTTGGTAAAGTGGAAATACCTCAGGAAGCTTTTCTGGCTGTACTTAAAGTTGATAGTTAACTATTATCGTGATCCTCTCAGGGTTGCCGATGGTTGATACGTATAAAATGATTCAGGGTAATAATAATTATGATATTTGATTTTTCTTTTTATTTATTGATGGGTGTGTGTCTTACCGGACTTATCTGGCTACTGGATAAGTTTATTCTTGCGCCAAAACGTAGGACAGTCGTACAAACGAGTACGATGGTGCAGCAGGGTGTAGAGATTAAGGCGAATAATAAGGAACCGGCTATAGTCGAATATGCCAAATCTTTTTTTCCAGTTTTACTGATTGTTTTTTTAATACGTGGTTTTGTCGTAGAACCCTTTCGTATTCCATCCGGGTCTATGTTACCAACACTTTATATCGGTGATTTTATTCTGGTAAACAAATTTGTTTATGGTATCCGCCTTCCGGTTATAGATAAGAAAATTATTGATATTTCTGAGCCAAAACGTGGTGATGTTGTGGTGTTCCGTTATCCGCGTAATCCTTCAATCGACTATATTAAACGTGTAGTGGGTCTGCCCGGCGATCATATTGCATACTATAATAAGGAATTATATGTGAATGGTAAGAAGATTCCACGAAAACTCGACGGTCCATATACCGGGCCTGGGCAGATAGATGCCAATGAATATACTGAGAATCTGCTGGGGGTAAAACATAAGATTCTGCTTATCCCCTCCCGGCCAAACTCATTACAGGGAGAGTATATCGTTCCGGCCCATGCATACTTTTGCATGGGTGATAACCGTGATAACAGTAGTGATAGTCGGGTATGGGGAACAATGCCGGAAAAAAATCTGGTCGGTAAAGCCTTTATGATCTGGATGCACTATAGTGATGAATGGCACTGGGAACGTATTGGAGAGATTATTAAATAATATTGTTGTTGTTTTATAAACAGTACGCTGGTAAGTATCAAAGAGGGTTTATCTATGCATAAACAAAAAGGGCTGACATTAATAAGCTGGATTGTTGTACTCGTTTACATCCTGTTTCAGGTGGTTATTGCCATGAGAATTATCCCTGAATATATTACGGATAGATCGGTCAAGTCGATACTTAAAACGATAAAAACAGATCCTGATGCCAAAGGGCTAACTAATAAAAGACTACTGTTACTGGTTGAAAAACGTCTGGATATGAATAATATTTACTCAATTAAGCCAGGGGATATAAAGGTTAAAAGTGGTCGTGATACGCAGGTTATTACTATTGACTATGTTCCTCGTGGTACGCTAATCGGTAATCTCGATTATATTATTAATTTCCATTATCAGGTAAAAATTGTATCTCACTAGGGGACTGTATCTAAAATGGCATCCATGATAAAAAACATTAGTTGCGTGTAGTAAAAAAACTGTATGTCAGAAAATAGATTGCAGACCAGCCTGCTTGAAAAACTTGACTATGCATTTAAAAATGCACAGTTACTCAATGAAGCATTAACGCACCGTAGCGTTAGTGCAAAAAATAATGAACGACTGGAGTTTTTAGGCGATGGAATTTTAAACTTTGTCATTGCACATGAACTGTTTATATTGTTTCCGGAAGTTAACGAAGGAGATTTAAGCCGACTGCGAGCCAATCTGGTCAATAAAGATACCCTGGCAGAAATCGCACTTGAACTACAACTGGGCGATGTTATAAAACTGGGGTCAGGGGAGTTAAAAAGTGGTGGTTTTCGACGACCGTCGATTCTTGCCGATGCGGTAGAAAGTATATTAGGGGCCGTTTATTGTGATGGCGGTTTTGAAACCTGTCGCAAGCTGATTGTTCGCTTATACAAAAATAAATTATCCCGCGATACTGACCTGCAAGGTTTAAAAGATCCAAAAACACAATTACAGGAATTACTACAGTCTCGTGGTTATGCGTTGCCGGTTTATAAAGTTCAGCGTATTACCGGAAAAGCGCATGCGCAGATATTTCATATTAATTGTGAAATTCCAGTGTTGAGTTTACGCATAGAAGGTGAGGGCAAAAGCCGGCGTAAAGCAGAACAGATGGCAGCAGACAAAGCCATTAAAAAAGTAAAGCATCAGTTCGTAACAAAGTTGGATAGCAAAAAATGAAGGATAACATTTCACGTTGCGGTTATATTGCCATTATTGGACGACCAAATGTGGGTAAGTCAACCCTGCTAAATCATATTTTGGGAATGAAACTAAGTATTACCTCAAGAAAACCACAGACTACACGACACCAGATTATTGGAGTGAAAACGCTTGCAAACATACAGGCCGTTTTTGTTGATACACCGGGTATTCATCAACGGCGTGGCAGTGCAATTAATAAATATATGAATCGTGCCGCAGTATCGGTATTGAATGATGTTGACGTTATCTTATTTGTGGTACCACTTGCATCGTGGACAGAAGAAGACCAGGCGATTGTTAACAGGTTTAAATACGTCGATGTACCGGTTATTCTGGTGGTAAATAAAATTGACCGCCTGAAAAAAAAGCGTGATCTGCTACCAGTGTTAAAACAGTTACAGACAAAATATTCCTTTCACGCCATCATCCCGGTATCGGCACTAAACAATACGAATCTTGATGGGCTGGAACAAACCGTTTTCTCATTACTACCCGAGGCGGAGCATTTTTTCCCGCCCGACCAAGTTACCGATCGCAGTATGCGTTTTCTGGCAGCGGAGATTATTCGTGAAAAGCTGGTGCGCGAACTGGGTCAGGAATTACCTTATACGTCAACGGTTATGATTGACCGCTACGAAGAACGGCCTGATATTGTTCATATCCATGCGACTATTTTTGTTGAAACAGATGGACAGAAATCTATTATTATCGGTCGTAAAGGGGAGCGTCTGAAAAGTATTGGCACTCATGCGAGAAAGGAGATTGCTGAAATGATTAATAACAAAATTTACCTTAATCTCTGGGTGAAAGTCAGAGAAGGATGGTCTAATGATGAGAAGGCGTTACGCGGGTTAGGTTATGGTGAGCAGTAAACATGACCTTGGTAAATACCCAGTTAACCTATATCCTGCACAAGCGTAACTACCGGGAAAGCAGCCAGATTCTAGAGATATTCAGCCGTGATTATGGTCGTCTATCATTACTGTCACGAGGCAGTCGGGGACCAAAATCAAAAATAGCCGGCAATCTGCAGCTATTCTCCCCTCTGTTAATAAGCTGGCAACCTAAAGCCAGTTTACCGGTTACCAGAGGGATAGATCGGGCGGATATTAAACCGCCAGTGCTTGGTCATCGGGCACTGCTTTCTGCAATGTATATCAATGAACTGTTAATGTATCTGTTGCATCGTCATGATGTGCAGTCAGATATTTTTGATCTTTACCATCAAACACTGTACAGGCTGGAACATGCGGACAGGCTGGAAATAGCATTACGCCGATTTGAACTGCATTTGTTGAAGTACCTTGGCTTTGGTCTGGTGCTTGATAAAGATGCAGACAGTGGCTTGCCGGTACACGCACACCAGAATTACCATTATCATATTGAACATGGTCCGGTTATCTGTAGTGGAACTGACACCGTTGTGGGACGATCTGGATCACTCCCGGTATTACAGGGGCAGACACTATTGTTGCTGATGCAGGAAGAATTTCAGCAGCTTCAACAAAATCGCTCGCAGCGCCAGCAGGTTAAATTGCTGATGCGCCATGTTATTAGCTTTTACCTCAATGGAAGGCCTTTAAAAAGTCGGGAGTTATTCTCACCACCGCAGGCATCTATGTACTAATTACCGTTCTCCTTGGTATATTAAGAATAAGATTGCGCTTTATCAATTTCATTCTATGCTTGTAGCAGTGATTTTTATCCACTCATACAGGGTTTTATTATGCCATCGGTTCTTTCACAACAAATTCATGATTACCAGACTATGGCGCAGGCCTTTCAGGATGTGCTGGGTATTATTATCACTGAAGAACAGCGTAATATTATTCTGGCAAAACTCAACCGCGTTATGCAGGCATTCGAACTGGATTCGATTATTGAACTGGCTGAAAAAATGCGGCATCCTGATATGGGGCGGTTGAATTCAGATGTTCTTCAGGCTATTACGAACTACGATTCCAGATGGTTTCAGCATAAGAATATTTCAGAACTGCTACAGCATTATGTGCTAGATAACGTGGGGGATAATGCACATTTCTGGGTAGTAGGTTGTGAAGATGGTTCGCTAGCATACAGTGTTGCTATGGAAATAGCCGAATACAACCGGATAAATAATAAAAATAAAGCCATTTCTATTATGGCAACGGATGTTTCTAATGAAGCACTGAAACAGGCGGAAACTGGTCGCTATCGTACTTTGCAGATACGGGGGTTGGCAAAAGATATGCGATCCATGTATATGAACCGTTGTGAACAATTAAATGATGAATATGGTGATACTGGCGGTGATATCTGGGAAGTGAAACCAGAAATTCGTGGTCGGGTTAGTTTTAGTCACTGTGACTTGATGGAAGGTTCTCAGCCAGCGAAATCAGTAGAAGTCATTATCTGTCCGGATATTCTGGTTTATTTTTCTAATGGTCATCGCGAAAGTATCCTCCAGCAATTTTCAACGGTACTGGACTCCAGTGGTATTTTAATAGTAGGTGAAGATCAGGTTATTGTTAGTGAAAATTTTGAACGCGTTCAGTATTCACATGGTGTTTTCTATCGGCAGAAAGAGTAAAAGTTCATCAATAAAGCAAGATCTTTCTAATTACTGTTCTCCTTAGTATGATCTTACCCATTATTCACCAGTAAAGTTTATGGGACAGTGGTGGTTAAACGTGTAAGATTGGCCGTTTCAACTATTTGCCGTTATCTAACAAGACCATGTCTGCACGAATTAAGACCATGCCTGCCCAACTGGTAAACCAGATTGCTGCGGGAGAAGTAGTGGAACGCCCGGCATCGGTATTAAAGGAGTTACTGGAAAATAGCCTTGATGCCGAGGCAACGACCGTACGTATTGATGTCGAACAGGGCGGCATTAAACTGATTCGTATTGCCGATAATGGTTGCGGTATTCATAAAGATGACCTGGTGTTGTCTCTGTCACCACATGCTACCAGTAAAATCCGTAGTATTGAGGATCTGGAGCGGGTAACCAGCCTCGGTTTTCGCGGTGAGGCGCTGCCCAGTATTGCCTCAGTCAGTCAGCTTAAACTCATTTCCCGTCAGGCCGATGAAGAAATGGCCTGGCAACTGGAAATGCACAATAGTCAACCGGTGGATATTCAACCCGCCGCCCACAACCCCGGTACCACGGTGGAAGTGCGTGAACTGTTTTTTAATGTACCGGCACGGCGTAAATTTCTACGCACGGAGAAAACGGAGTTTTCTCATCTGGAAGATGTCGTCAAACGCATTGCGCTGAGTCATTTTGAGGTTGCGATCACGCTCTCCCATAACCAGCGCGTGGTGAAGCAGATACGTCCGGCGACTGAACGTCCTGCCCGGGAAAAACGTATTGCCGAGGTTTGTGGGTCGGCCTTTATCGAACAATCGGTGTTTACCGATTTTAGCCATGATGCGATGCACCTGTGGGGCTGGATTGCACAGCCAACTTTTTCCCGCAGTCAGGCGGATATGCAGTTTTTTTATGTCAATGGGCGAGTGGTCAGGGATCGTCTGGTCACCCATGCTATCAGACAGGCTTATGCTGATGTATTATTTCATGGTCGCCATCCCGCTTATGTGCTGTTTCTCGAAATTGATCCGGCAATGGTGGATGTAAATGCCCACCCTGGTAAACATGAAGTGCGTTTTCGGCAGGGCAGGCAGATACATGATTTTCTGTTTAAGGCTATTTACAAAAGCCTGGCAGAAATACGTCCGACAGATGACAATGCGCATGAATTAGCAAATTTTGTTCCTACTACGATTGATGATATGGACAGGAAACATCATGGTGGGGCGGTTTCATTTTCATCATCACCACATTTCCCCCGTCAGCAGCAATTTTCTCTGGCGGTGGCTGAGCAACAACGTGCCTATCAGACGCTGGTAGACCAGACGCAAATGCTGGATCAGCAGCAGGCCGAAACAGATATTCCACCGCTGGGGTTTGCTCGCGCGCAACTGCATGGTATCTATATTCTGGCGGAAAATGCACAGGGTCTGGTGCTGGTGGACATGCATGCAGCGCATGAACGCATTAGCTATGAACGCCTGAAACAGGCGGCTGAAGGTGGCGGTATTCCTACACAGCCACTGCTGGTGCCGGTTGTATTGGTAGTGAGTACAAAGGAAGCTGATCTGGTCGAAACCCAGCCGGAACTATTTGCCGATTTGGGGCTGGAAGTTGATCGCAGTGGTGAAGAAAATATCCGTATCCGGCAGATTCCTGTCGTTCTGGCAAACTGTGATGTAGAGGCCCTGTTGCGTGATGTGCTGGCTGATCTGCTTCACCGTGGTAATAGCAGCCGGATTCATGAGGCGACGAATGACGTTTTCTCCACCATGGCCTGTCATGGTTCGGTGCGGGCAAATCGTAAACTTACTATCCCGGAAATGGATGCATTATTGCGGGATATGGAACGCACCGAACGTAGCGGACAGTGTAATCATGGTCGTCCCACCTGGATTCAGCTAAGTATCAATGAACTTGATAAATTATTTAAGCGCGGGCAGTAATATCTTTTGCCGCAGAGAATAAAGAGATCATACAAATGCAAAAGGTGAATATTCCACCGACTAAAGCCAGTGGCTTCGGCTTACGACTAAAAGCTGGATTGGCCATACGGCCCGCTTACTCCCTCACCCAGAACTGGGAGAGGGTTGGGGTGAGGGTTGATGACTGACTTAATTATCCAGCCCGGTGAAGCCGCAGATTCACCTTTTACAATTTTTATTATGGGACCGACGGCTACCGGGAAGACGGATCTGGCAATTGCGATTTATCATGTAATGCCGACTGAGATTATCAGTGTGGATTCTGCTCTGGTTTATACGGGGATGGACATCGGTAGCGCCAAGCCGGACAGGGCGACACTGGTGGATGTACCGCACCATTTGATTGATTTTATCGATCCGGCAGAAAATTATTCAGCGGGTCGGTTTCGCCATGATGCCCTGACATTAATACAGAGCGGCATTGGGCACAATCGACTACCGGTTCTGGTCGGTGGGACGATGCTGTATTTTAATGCCCTGCAAAAAGGTATGGCTGATTTACCAGATGTGGATGCAGCAGTGAGGCAGAAAGTGGCGCGGGAAACACAGGAAAAAGGTCTTGCCGCCATGCACTGGCGTTTGCAGCAGATTGATCCTCAGGCGGCGAAACGGATTCATCCCAATGATCCGCAAAGAATTAAAAGGGCACTGGAGGTTTATGAATCGTCCGGTATAACGCTTAGCTCCTACTGGCAGCAGCAGACCCGGCAGTGTTTTCCCTGCCGAGTCATTAAAATTGCACTGGTTCCGCCGGATAGAATACTGCTACGACAGCGAATTACACAGCGGTTTGATCGGATGATACAGCGGGGGCTGATCGAAGAGGTGAAACAATTACGCCAGCGCAGTGACCTGCATGAGGCATTGCCCGCGATCCGGGCAGTGGGCTATCGGCAGGTGTGGGCCTACCTGGATGGTAAGTATGACTTTAATACCATGCGCGAAAAGGCTATTATAGCCACAGCGCAACTGGCGAAACGACAAATGACCTGGCTGCGAAAAGAAAAAAACTGTAATTTTATTGAACCGTCACAACTAAATACGAATAAAATTCTGAAAAAAATCAGAATCCTACTATCATAGTGGGGAGATATTAAGGCAGATACTGCCATCTGTAAGGACATAAATAATAATAACGAACTGTTAGAAAAAACTGCTGTCACAATGAAATAATTCAGAGAGTCAGTGTTTTTACAACAGGTCTCCGATAATAACAATAACGAGGAGTTGGCTATGTCAAAAGGGCATCACCTGCAGGACCCTTATTTAAATGCTTTACGAAAAGAGCATGTACCGGTTTCTATTTTTCTGGTCAATGGTATTAAGTTACAGGGGCAGATAGAATCATTTGATCAGTTTGCCCTGTTACTGAAAAACACGGTTACCCAGATGGTATATAAACATGCGATCTCAACGGTTGTCCCCTCACGGCAGATTAAATGGACGGATGATAGCTATGATGGTAACAGTCAGGATTAAGCCTGTCGGTGCTTTAAAGATTATAACGACGCCAATGTTTACCCGCATCGTGTAAATGAATTTATCCCTGCCTGTTACTACCCCATCAGCTTGCTGTGGGGTAGTTTATTTTTTATTCATTCGGACGATTATAAGTGCTGGTTGAAGAACGCGCCGAGATCGGTCAGCGTGCCATATTGGTACATATGGATGTGTATGATGAATCGCATCGTGAAAATCTGTCCGAATTCCGCGAACTGGTGCTGTCATCCGGGGCGCAGATTCTTGCCATTACCACCAGCAGTCGAAATCGTCCTGACCCAAAATATTTTATTGGTAGCGGCAAGGCGAGGGAGATTCATGAACTGGTGAAACAGCATGATGCGGATCTGGTGCTGTTTAACCACGCACTGCAGGCATCGCAGGAACGTAACCTGGAAGCGCTGATAGAATGTCGCGTACTGGATCGCACCGGCCTGATTCTGGATATTTTTGCCCAGCGTGCAAGAACATTTGAAGGTAAATTACAGGTTGAGCTGGCGCAGTTGAAACATCTTTCAACCCGGCTGGTGCGCGGCTGGACCCATCTTGAGCGTCAGAAAGGAGGGATTGGGTTACGCGGGCCGGGTGAAACCCAGCTTGAGACAGATCGCCGCCTGCTTGGCATTCGTATTAAGCAGATTAACCGGCGGCTGGAAAAAGTGCGCAAACAGCGTGAGCAGGGCAGACAGTCGCGGCTGAAGGCCGAAGTACCAACTGTTTCGCTGGTAGGGTATACCAATGCCGGTAAGTCCAGTCTGTTTAATTCCCTTACTGATGGTGAAGTTTATGTGCGCGATCAGCTTTTCGCTACCCTGGATCCGACTCTGCGCCAGTTGCAAATGACAAAAGATGTTGGCGTTATCATGGCGGACACCGTCGGCTTTATCCGCCACCTGCCACATGATCTGGTGGACGCTTTTCGTTCCACACTACAGGAAACAGCGGAGGCACAGTTATTACTGCATATTATTGATTCGGCTGATGAAAACCGATTGGCCAACAGGGCTGAAGTTGAATCGGTGCTGGAACAGATAGGGGCGGATAATGTGCCGGTAATTCAGGTAATGAATAAAATTGATCTTACCGGTACCCGGCCGGAAGTGGATCGTGATGACCGAGGTCAGGTTAAACGGATCTGGTTATCAGCGCAAAGTGGAGCGGGTATTGAGCTGTTAAAGCAGACACTGGTTGAACATTTTCGTCAGGAAACCATTGATGGTGTCCTGTGCCTGCTGCCACAGCAGACGCGGCTGCGAGCGCGTTTATTTGAAGCCGGGGCAGTGAAGGATGAAACCATTGATGAGCAGGGTTATTTTCATCTCACCGTCAGTATCCGTCAGCGTGATATGCAGTTTATCGACCGGCAGGAACAGGTTTCCCTACGTGACATGCTACAGTAATTTGCCAGTGATTGACTGTCTGCCTGCACAGATCGTTTTATTTTCATAAATTTACCTCTAAATCCTGTTTCCTTACGGTAATATTCAGGTAAAATGCAGCGCTTGTGCGGTTGAAACTTTTACCGTAACCCTTAAATGAACACTAAACCAATTATGCTTGAGCCAGACAACTTCAATTATTTTGATCTGCAAATTTGTACAGCTCATAAGTCTGGTGTTTTCAATAATAATGCAGGAGAGAAGCGCATGGCCTGGAATGAACCCGGCGGTAATGGCAATAAAGACCCTTGGGGTGGAAATCGAGGTAGTAATCAGGGGCCGCCCGATTTAGATGAGCTATTTAAAAAATTACAGAAGAAATTTTCCAGCCTGTTTGGCGGAAATGGTGGAAATAGTGGACGCAGTGGTGGCGGTAATAAAGCAACGGGCTCTGGTGGTATCATCGGGGTTGGTATCGTGGCTGTTATTCTGCTTCTCATCTGGGCAGCAACGGGTTTTTATAAGGTAGAAGAAGCCGAACGTGGCGTGGTGTTGCTTTTTGGTAAACATGTTGAAACCACGCAGAGAGGCTTGCACTGGCATCTTCCTGCACCCTTTGAAAAGGTTATCAAAGTGGATGTTATGCAGGTTCACACAGTTCCGTTGCGTGCCACAATGTTGACACAGGATGAGAATATCGTGGATGTGGAAGGTTCGGTGCAATATCAGATTACCAATGCAACCGACTATTTATTTAACGTCCGTATGCCTGAAATTACTTTATCTCAGGCAGCAGAGAGTGCCATACGCCAGAGTATCGGCCATGCAAAAATGGATTATATTATTACCGAGGGTCGCGGTCAGATAGCGGTACAGGTTAAGAATATTATCCAGAAAATTATGAACAGTTATGGCACGGGTATGCATATTGTTAAGGTCAACATTCAACATGCACGACCACCGGAAGCAGTAAAGAATGCTTTTGATGATGTAACTCAGGCACGTGAAGATGAAGAGCGCCTGAAAAATGAAGCACAAACCTACAGTAACGGAGTGATTCCGAAGTCGCGTGGTGATGCTGCGCGTATTCGCGAAGAAGCAGAAGCCTACAAGAGTGAGGTGGTGGATCATGCGGAAGGTGAAGCCAGTCGCTTTACCCAGTTGTTGGCGCAGTACCGGAAATCACCGGCTGTTACCCGTGAAAGGCTTTATTTAGATGCAATGGAATCGGTGCTGAGTAATAGTTCCAAAGTGCTGATTGATACCAGGGGTAATAATAATTTACTCTATCTGCCACTGGATAAGTTAATGTTAAACCATAACTCAGGCGATCTGACAAAACGGCTGGATAATCTGCAACAGCAGCAACGCCATTCTCAGCAGAGTCAGCGTAGCCGTAGCAATAATCAACGTCGCAGAGGAACGCAATAATGATTATGAATATATTTAAGTTCGGGATACCTGTTGCACTACTGGTGTTATGGGCAAGTGTATTTACCGTAGATCAGCGTCAGGATGCAATTGTATTTAAATTTGGTGAAATTATTGGTTCAAACTTCAAGCCGGGTCTGCATTTTAAAATGCCGTTTATTACTAATGTGCGCAAGTTTGACCGTCGTATTCAAACTATCGACCAGAGACCGGAACGCTTTCTGACACTGGAGAAAAAGGACTTAATTGTTGATTCTTATGTGAAATGGCGTATTGCAGACGTTGTGCAATATTACAAAACCACACAAGGTGATGAAACTCAGGCCGGGCGGTTGCTATACCAGAATATCAATAATGGCTTACGCGATGAGTTTGGTAAACGTACCGTACAGGAAGTTATTTCCGGTGATCGAACCGAGATTATGGGCATTGTGACTGCACGGGCATCAGCAAAGGCAAAAAAACTGGGTATCAAGGTTGTAGATGTCCGGATTAAGAAAATAGATCTGCCGGAGCGTGTTACTGAATCTGTTTATCGCCGTATGCGCGCCGAGCGTGAACGTGTCGCCAAAGAGTTTCGTTCCAAGGGTGCAGAAGCGGCGGAGCGTATTCGTGCTGATGCAGACCGGCAGGCTCGCGTTATCCGCGCATCTGCAAGTCGTGATTCAGAAATTACACGCGGTCAGGGCGATGCACGGGCAACAGAAATTTATGCTCAGGCGTATAACCACGATCAATCCTTCTATAAGTTTTATCGTAGCTTAAACGCTTATAAAAATACCTTTTCCAAACCCAGTGATATCATTTTGCTATCGCCGAATTCAGCGTTTTTCCGTTATTTTAATGACCCTTCTGGTAAAAAGCATTAGGGAATATAACACTATGTGGAATCAACTATTGCCTGCGTTAGCCCTGGTGCTGGTGATTGAAGGCATGCTGCCTTTCATTAGCCCACAAAGCTGGCGCAGGGCGATGGTTCAGGCGGCACAAATGCCCGACAGGATACTAAGGATGCTGGGCTTCTTTAGTATGTTGGCGGGTGTTGTCGTATTATATCTGGTGCATTAATTGATGCTTATAAAAAATAAACGACATTGACCACCGTACTTTTTTACCTATGACAAGCAATAATCACTGGATATTACCGGAAGGGATTGAAGAAATCCTGCCCGACACTGCTGCGCAGATGGAAATGTTGCGCCGTAAATTGCTTGATCTGTATGCAGGCTGGGGTTATGAACTGGTTATCCCGCCATTTATTGACCATATTGAATCGTTACTCACCGGTACCGGCCATGATCTGGACTTGCAGACATTTAAACTGGTTGATCAGATGAGTGGTCGTACGCTGGGTATTCGTGCGGATATGACACCGCAGGTAGCGCGTATTGATGCCCATCAACTCGGGCGCGATACGCCGACACGGTTATGTTATATCGGTACGGTTCTACGGACGCGTGCTGAATCCATTGGTGACAGCCGTAGTCCGATGCAGGTTGGTGCAGAGTTATATGGTCATGCCGGTGTTGAGTCTGAAGTGGAAATATTGGGCTTAATGCTGCAAACCTTTGCCACGCTCGGCATCCAGGATATTTATCTTGACCTGGGTAACGTGGATATTTTTCGCGGACTGGCAAAACAGGCCGGGCTGGATAAAGCCACAGAAAGTCGGTTATTTGAAATGTTGCAGCGTAAAGCGGTGACAGAAATTACCACTCTGTTATCTTCCCTGCACCTGGATGATGATATCTACAATATGCTGGTACAGCTACCAGAATTACATGGTGATATTCACGTACTGAATCGTGCCCGCAAGGTTTTTTCCTCGGCGGATAAAAAAGTACATGATGCCATCGACTATCTGGAGAAAACCGCAACCATTCTGCAACAGCGTTTTGGCAAACAGTTGATGCATTTTGATCTGGCTGAATTGCAGGGCTATCATTATAAAACCGGGGTGGTTTTTGCTGCTTTTGTACCACAACTCGGACAGGCCATTGCCCGCGGCGGGCGTTATGATGATATAGGTAAACTGTTCGGACGTGCGCGTGCTGCAACAGGGTTTAGTACAGATTTAAAAACGTTAATTCGATTATCAAACAAACATATTACAACACCGGATAAAATTTTTGCGCCAGTAGATAAAGAGCCTGCGTTAACCGAAGCTATTAACACATTGCGTGCGCAGGGGGAAATTGTGATTGAAGCCCTGCCGGGACAGACTGCGGATGC
>CAYXNL010000005.1:22456-23953 GCA_964466455.1 uncultured Thiotrichaceae bacterium | reverse complement strand
AGCCAGTGGGGCGATGAAGGGAAGGGAAAAATAGTCGATTTGTTAACAGAACGTGCCGCCGCCGTGGTTCGCTTTCAGGGCGGGCATAATGCTGGCCATACACTGGTTATTAATGGCGAAAAAACGGTTCTGCATTTAATCCCATCAGGTATTTTACGCGATAATGTTATGTGTTTGATCGGTAATGGTGTTGTCTTATCACCCAATGCCCTGTTCACAGAACTGGAAGAACTGGAAGAGCGTGGCATTCCAGCCAGTAAGCGTATTTGTATTTCAGAAGCCTGTCCGTTAATTCTGCCTTATCACATTGCACTGGATCAGGCGCGCGAAGTTGCCAGGGGAAAGGCTGCCATCGGTACCACAGGGCGCGGCATCGGACCCTGCTATGAAGATAAAGTATCGCGCCGTGGCATTCGTCTGGGTGATTTAAAGAACGAAGCATCTTTCAGGGAAAAACTGGCTGGTGTTATGGAATATCATAACTTTACCTTAAAAAATTATTTTAAATTTGATGAAGTGGATTACCAGTCAGTACTTGATGAGGTACTGGATTATCGCGAAAAATTGGTAGCGTTAATTGCAGATATCCCATATATGATTGACTCATATCGTAAAGCCGGGAAGAGTGTTATGTTTGAGGGTGCACAGGGAACCTTACTGGATATTGATCAGGGAACTTACCCGTTTGTCACCTCATCCAATACAACGGCTGGCGGGGCCTGTACCGGCAGCGGTATCGGCCCGAAAGACCTGGATTATATTCTGGGCATTACCAAAGCCTATACCACCCGTGTTGGTGCGGGGCCATTTCCAACCGAACTGTTTGATGAGGTAGGTGATCATTTAGGTACCAAAGGTCATGAATTTGGCGCCACCACCGGTCGTAGCCGTCGTTGTGGCTGGTTTGATGGTATTGCCCTGCGCCGTGCTGCACAGATTAACAGCTTAACCGGTTTATGTATTACCAAACTGGATGTGCTTGACGGGCTGGAAAAAATCAAATTGTGTACGGCCTATCATTATCAGGGTGAATACCTGGATATGCCACCATTAGGTGCTGATGCAATAGAGCAATGCGAGCCGGTATTTGAAGAATTACCAGGCTGGAAGGAAAGTACAGAAGGGGTTCGAAACCTGGATGATTTGCCGGACAATGCCAGAAACTACATAAAACGGCTGGAAGAAGTCGTTGGTGTACCGGTTGATATAATTTCTACCGGCCCCGAACGTGATGAGACTATTATTCTGAAACACCCGTTTGATTAATGATCAATTTTTCATTAAAAATGAAACTTTCAGTTTACGCGAGAGTCTTTCTGTTATCTTTTTCCTGACATAAATACAAATTCGGTATTGATTATCATAAGCTATGCGCTGTAAAAACTACGGACTGTTAAACCTGTTACTTATCATCCTGTTGATGATAACGCCATTGCGTGTAGTGGTTGCAGGTAATGTTCAGTGTCCGTACATGATGAACCACACCACCATGGGCAG
>CAYXNL010000005.1:4824-22356 GCA_964466455.1 uncultured Thiotrichaceae bacterium | reverse complement strand
TGGTTGCAGGTAATGTTCAGTGTCCGTACATGATGAACCACACCACCATGGGCAGAGGTTCTATGAGTTCTATGAACATGAGCCGTCAGCAAGCATCTGTATCGGCAGGAATAAGAGTAAAAGGAACTAAAATGGCAATGACATCTGTGCTTTCTTATCAATGTCATTGCTGTGATGAAGCCGGCTGCTCTGGTAGTCAGTGTAATCTGCAATGTAATATGGGAACACCTTTATCACTATTGTCGTATAACGTTGTTTCTAGTCCTGTTTTTTCTGTATCAAACATCTCCACATCATTTTCTCCTATAGCTGTTTTAATACAGCAAACCCCACCGTACCGTCCCCCACTACAAAATTTATAACAAATAACTGGTTAATATACGTCTGAAGTTGATGTATATTACCCATTCGTGTCCTGTTGGCGACGTAACAGGATGTTTACTTTGTTTAATTTGAGTATTTCAGGCGGAATTTGACCATGCGTCATTTGCATCAATGTTTTAGAAATAAACCCAGGTGGTTGATTTCATTTTATCTTATTACGTGCGGCGTAATATTTTTTCCACAGACGGTATTTTCTCTAACCTTACAGCAGGCGGAAAAGGTAGCTCTACATGCCGATCCAACGGTACAGAACTATCAGGCAGTATCAAAAGCATTCAGCGAACAGTCGATTGCTGATGATACCCTGCCGGATCCTAAATTGCGGCTGGGTATGTTTAATGTGCCGCTGGATACTTTCAGTACCACGCAGGAAGCGACAACACAACTACGGGTTGGTCTGCAACAGGCTTTTCCAAAAGGCGATAGCCTGAAAATTAAACAGCAGGAATCACGTTGGCTATCACAGGCATCGTTGGCACGTGCTGATGATCAGGATCTGAAAATCACACGGGATGTGCGTGATACTTTTCTAAATATGTATTACGAAATAGCCGCCGTAAAAATTATTAAGGACAGCCGGGTTTTATTTAAAGATCTGGTAACCATCACCCAGGCACATTATGCCATCGGGCGAGTAAATCAACAGGATGTGTTACGTGCCGAGCTTGAACTCTCACGGCTTGATGACCGTATCGCTCAGGCAAAAGGTAAAGAAAATGAGTACCGGGCGGTGCTGGCGCAGTGGATTCACGATATGGCGTATCAGCCCATTAGTAAAAAATTCCCAAAATTACCAAAATTACCGGATGTCTCTGATATTAACAAAATTTTAACCAGTCACCCTTCAGTAGAAAGAGAAGAATATAAACTGAAAGCGGCCAACAGCCTGGTTAATCTGGCAAAGCAGGATTACAAACCCGGCTTTGATGCCTTTGTTGAATATCGTAAACGTTTTGGTGATAACCCGAACGGTAGTTCCCGACCCGATATGATGGCTGCAATGGTAACGCTGGATATTCCATTGTTTACTAAAAACCGGCAGGACAAAGAAGTCGCTGCCAGTGTCAGGAAATCGGATGCTGCGCAATACCGTCTGGATGACAAATTACGTGATATGAAACGTTTGCTGGAAAGAAGCCTGGCTGCGTATAACCGGTTGAATAACCGTTATAAGATTTATCAGAATAGTTTATTACAGTCTGCGAAAAGCAATTCAGATGCTTCATTAAATGCATACCAGAGTGGTGTGACAGAATTTACTACCTTAATGCGTGCAAGAATTACAGAACTTGATGTGCAACTAGCGGATATGCGTGTCCGTGTAGATCGCGCACGTGCCAAAGCAAGTTTGTTATATATTACTGGAGTTTCAAAATGATAACTGTGAAACAGGTTATTTTATCTACTGCTATTGCTGCAAGCCTGATTGGTGCAATGCTTCCATCCACTCTTCTGGCTGCAGAGCATAACAGAAAAATTCTATACTGGGCCGCGCCAATGGATCCCAACTATAGAGGAACCAAGGCTGGAAAATCTCCCATGGGGATGGATCTGGTTCCTGTTTATGCAAATGATAGTGGTAGCAGTGGTGGCGTGACCGTTAGCCCTGAAATTATGGAAGACCTCGGTATCCGCACGGCTAAAGTAGTACGTAAAACATTGCGAAAAGATATTGATACGGTGGGTTATATCGATTTTAATGAATCTCTGGTGAGTCACATTCATTTACGTACTTCCGGCTGGATCGAAAACCTGGTTGTTCGATCAGAAGGTGAGCGGGTGACAAAAGGTGAACGTTTATTCAATGTGTATTCACCTGAACTGGTCAATGCTCAGGAAGAAATGATCGCCGCCCTGGTATCACGTAATAAAAGTCTGATACGTGCGTCAAGGGAACGTTTAATTGCATTGGGTAGTACCACTAATCAGATTAATCGGCTTGTAAAAACAAGACACGTTAAGCAGCGTATTTCAATTTATGCCCCGCAAAAAGGCGTGGTATCCGACTTTCCTGTACGCAATGGCATGTATGTTACGCCTTCAACAAATGTCATGACACTGGGTGATTTATCTAATGTCTGGTTACTGGCTGAAGTGTTTGAACGCCAGACTGAGTGGGTTAAGGTTGGACAGCAGGCGGATGTACGCCTTTCTTATATTCCGGGAAAAGTATGGAAGGGAAAGGTTCGATTTATCTATCCCACGCTGGATCCGAAAACACGTACCTTAAAAGTTCGTTTGCAGTTTAAAAATCCACAGGAACAACTGAAACCGAATATGTACGCCAATATAAGAATTTATACCAAACCGGAAAAAAATGTTCTGGCTATTCCACTTGAAGCTTTAATTCGTACCGGTCGTGATAATCGCGTTATTCTTTATCTTGGCGGAGGCAAATTCAAAGCGCAACATGTAGTACCCGGCATAGAAAGTGGTAATGATGTTCAAATACTCAGTGGTGTCAAAGTAGGCCAGAGAGTTGTTACTTCCGGTCAATTCCTGATTGACTCCGAGTCTAATTCACGTGCTAGTTATTCACGGATGAACCCTACTGATATCGAGACTGACAAGAAATCTACAGATAAAAAATCGATGGATAATCAAAAGAAAGCTAAAGTTACATCAGGCGCTGTTAAATCAGTTAGCGGGAAAGGAATGGTAAAGGCTATTGATTCAAAAGCTGGAAAAATCACCCTGCGACATGAAGCCATTAAAGCACTTGGCTGGCCGGCAATGACGATGAGTTTCAGTCTGATGGGAAATATTGATACCAGTGCCCTGAAGCCGGGTGAGGAAGTCACCTTCCAGTTAATGAAAATGGGTGATGACTATATGATTTCGGCAATACATAAAATTGATTCAATGGATATGCCTGCCAAAGATGGGTCGAAATTGAAGGAGGCGAAGTAATGATTGAAAAAATTATTAGCTGGTCCATTGATAACCGTTTCATGGTATTAATGTTAACGGCGTTTCTGATCGCGTTTGGTATTTACTCCGTAAAGCAGACACCACTGGATGCACTGCCCGATCTTTCAGATGTGCAGGTGATTGTAAAAACTCCCTACCCCGGACAGGCACCGCAGGTGGTGGAAGATCAGGTCACTTATCCTCTTACCACGGCCATGTTATCCGTACCAAAAGCTGTAGATGTACGCGGTTATTCTTTTTTTGGCGACTCGTATGTTTATATTATTTTTAAGGATGGTACCAATTTATACTGGGCACGTTCACGCGTACTGGAGTACCTGAGTCAGGTAAGTAGTACCCTGCCGACAGATGCCCATCCCCAGTTAGGTCCGGATGCAACCGGTGTTGGCTGGATATACGAATATGCGCTGGTTGACCCGACCGGTAAGCATGATGAGTCACAGCTAACCACCATCCAGAACTGGTTTCTAAAATATGAATTACAAACCGTTCCGGGTGTTTCAGAAGTAGCCACTATTGGTGGTATGGTGAAACAGTATCAGGTGGTACTCGATCCGGATAAATTACGTGCTTATAACCTGCCACTGGAGAAAATAAAAAAAGCAATTCAAAACGCTAATCATGAAGCTGGCGGTTCTGTAGTCGAAATGGCTGAAGCTGAATATATGGTTCGTGCAACGGGTTACATTAAATCACTGAAAGATTTACAGGAGGTTCCGTTGGGGGTCAATAAGGACGGTATTCCAATTTTATTAAAAGATGTGGCGACCGTTCGGCTGGGGCCAGAGGCACGTCGTGGTGTTGCTGATTTAAATGGAAAAGGTGATGTTGTTGGTGGCGTTATTCTAATGCGTTTTGGTGAAAATGCGCTGACCACCATCGAAGCCGTCAAAGCCAAATTGAAAGAATTGTCGCGTAGTTTACCAAAGGGGGTAAAAATTGTTGAAACCTATGACCGGTCATCATTAATTAAGCGTGCGGTTGAAACCCTGAGCGGCAAGTTACGAGACGAATTTATTATTGTCGCTATCGTCTGTATCGTTTTTCTGTTTCATTTACGCTCGGCACTGGTGGTTATATTATCGCTGCCGGTTGGTATCTTGATTGCTTTTATTGTTATGCACCATCTTAATGTCAGTGCGAATATTATGTCACTGGGCGGAATAGCGATCGCGATCGGGGCGATGGTAGATGCGGCCATTGTGATGATTGAAAATGTGCATAAACATATGGAGAAGACAGAGATAACCGACGAGAATCGATGGCAGGTGATGAAAGAGGCGTCGATGGAAGTCGGGCCAGCGTTATTTTTCTCCTTATTGGTCATTACGCTGAGTTTTCTTCCGGTATTTACCCTGCAGGCGCAGGAAGGACGAATGTTTGCGCCGCTTGCTTTCACCAAAACATTTTCGATGGCAGGGGCAGCATTTCTTTCGATTACACTGGTGCCAGTATTAATGGGGTATTTTATACGTGGCCGTATTCTCCCTGAAAATAAGAATCCGATAAACCGTTTTCTTATTGCCGGGTATCGCCCATTTATTAATGGCGTATTACATGCGCCGAAAACTGTGTTACTCATAGCCTTTGTTTTTGTTGTTATCGGCTTCTGGCCGCTGCAACATATTGGTTCTGAATTTATGCCCAATTTAGATGAAGGGGATTTACTTTATATGCCCAGTCTTTATCCAGCAATTTCGGTGGGTAAAGGTCGTCAGATTTTACAGGATGCAGATCGCCTGATAAAAACGGTGCCGGAAGTAAAAAGTGTTTTTGGTAAACTCGGTCGTGCGCAAACGGCAACCGACCCTGCACCCCTTACCATGATTGAAACGACCATTCAGCTTAAACCAAAGTCTGAATGGCGCAAAGGCATGACCATGGATAAATTAAAGAAGGAGCTGAATGCGCTGGTTCATTTTCCAGGAGTGACCAATGCCTGGGTGATGCCGATTAAAAACCGGATTGATATGCTGGCAACCGGCATTAAAACCCCGGTGGGTATCAAGGTGGCCGGACCCAGCCTGAAGGAAATTCAAAAAATAGGTGAAAGGATAGAAAAGGTCTTAAGGAAAGTACCGGGTACGGTATCGGTTTATGCAGAGCGTGTGGTCGGTGGACGTTATATTACCATTGATATAAACCGCGTTGCAGCGTCACGTTTTGCCTTAAATATTTCAAATATACAGGATGTTGTACGCACGGCAATGGGTGGTGAAAATGTGACCACAACGGTTGAAGGGCTGGATCGATTCCCGGTAAATATGCGTTATCCGCGTGATGTGCGAAATTCACTGAAAAAGATTCGCAATCTGCCAATTGTAACGCCTACCGGCGCAACCATTCCATTAGCTGAAGTGGCGGACGTTCGTATTGATAATGGTCCGGGAGTGATTAAAACGGAAAATGCCCGTTTAAATGGCTGGATCTATATTGATATCACGGGTCGTGATCTGGGAGGGTATGTCAAGGATGCGCAAAAGGCAGTGAAGGAACATGTTAAGTTACCCACGGGTTATTCACTTTCATGGTCTGGTCAGTATGAATTTATGGTACGCGCCATTCAACGTTTGAAAATAGTTGTACCGGCCACGCTTGCCATTATCATATTGTTACTTTATATCAATTTTAAAGATATAACCGAAGTGCTAATCATTATGGCGACCTTACCGCTGGCTTTAATTGGCGGTTTCTGGTTATTATATTTACTTGATTACAATATGTCTGTGGCGGTGGGAGTCGGGTTTATTGCCCTGTCTGGTGTTACCATTGAAATTGGTGTGGTGATGCTGGTTTATCTAAACCAGGCGTTACAGAAACATAAAGATGAAGCAAAACGTAAAGGTGTAGCGTTAACGGTTGAAGAAATACGCTCAGCCGTTATTGATGGCGCATTAATGCGGGTGCGACCAATTATGATGACAGTGGTAGCCGTTATTGCTGGTTTATTACCTATTATGTTAGGTGGTGGTACCGGCTCACAGATAATGCGTAGAATTGCGGCACCAATGGTTGGTGGTATGGTCAGCTCAACAATTTTAACCCTGGTTGTATTACCTGCCGTATTTTTACTCTGGAAAAGTATCGGCTTGGAAAAGCATAAATAAGTAAGCGCAGAGGGTATGAAAAATATGAGGTGATCTCTTCTCTGGTGAAGAGAACTTTATAAATTTTTATAGTGATTATATATGACAATTAAAATTGAGTACTTTAGTGATGTGTTATGTATCTGGGCGTATTCCGGGCAAATTCGGATGGACGAATTAAAAAGTACCTTTGCTGATGAAGTGGATATTAGCTATCGCTTTATACCCATTTTTGGTGCCGGTAAACAACATGTGCAAAATGTATGGAGACAGGAAGGTGGCGTGGAAGGTTTTAACCGTCATTTACACAAGGTAGCAGAGAACTGGCCGCATATAACTTTGTCAAAAGATTTATGGATAAAGGTTGCACCACAATCGTCTACTTCGGCTCATGTTTATTTGAAAGCGATTCAATTACTGGCAGAGCAGGGTGAGATTGATAATCAGCCCATTCATGATTTTAATAACAGGACTCATTTTGAAGAGGTAATCTGGTTGTTCAGGCATCGTTTTTTCCATGATGGCAAAGATATTGCTCAGCGACAGGTGCAGGATTCTATTGCTGAAGAAATGGAATTGCCGTTATTACGTATAGCCGAATTAATTGATTCAGGTCTGGCGTATGCAGCGCTACACCTTGATGATGAAGCCAGAAAAAAATACAGGGTGCCGGGTAGTCCAACACTGGTTTTAAATGAAGGACGACAACTTCTTTACGGTAATGTTGGCTATCGTATTATTGATGCGAATATCCGTGAGTTGATACATAACCCTGACCAGGGTGAAGCACGATGGTGTTAGTCTTTATTTTATTACGAGACTCTCATTACATATTAGTACGCTTACTGAACAAGGTGGTGGCAGATGTTAAGAAATAGCAAACAAGGTGTGGAAAAAAAATTGACTGATCCAGTTTGTGGTATGACCGTTACGCAGGAGAGTGACTATCATATTCATCATGCGGATACAGATTATTATTTTTGTAGTCAGGGCTGTGAAGATAAGTTTAAAAAAACGCCCGATACATATCTGGAGGCTGAACAGACTATACAGCTAAAAGACCCTGTCTGCGGCATGGATGTTAGTAAGGATAGTAATTTTCATTTTCACCATAACCATCAGGATTATTATTTTTGCTGTCAGGGCTGTGAAGATAAATTTAAAAAAACGCCCGATACATATCTACAAGTGGATAAAGATTCGGTTACAGCTAAAGCAGAGTCTGATGATTACTGTCCCGATGGAACCTGTGACATTGGTTCCGTTTTTTATACCTGTCCGATGCACCCGGAAATTATGCAGGAAGACCCTGGCATCTGTCCAAAATGTGGTATGGCTTTAGATGCAGTGGGTGAACCGGTACCTACTATTCGTACTGAATATACCTGCCCAATGCATCCAGAAGTTATACAGGATCACCCCGGAAGTTGCCCAAAATGTGGTATGGCACTGGAATCAAAAACAGTTGCTGCCGAAGAAAAAAATGAAGAGCTGATAGATATGACACGGCGCTTCTGGTTTAGTACAGCATTTGCAATACCCGTTTTTATTCTTGCCATGATTGCGGACCTGTTGCCTTCAGCATTGCCAGCGAGTTTGTCAATGCATACAGTGCAATGGATAGAGTTTGTGCTGGCAACACCTGTTGTTTTGTGGGGTGGTTGGCCGTTTTATGTTCGTGCCGTTTTATCGGTAAAAACCTGGAACCTGAACATGTTTACCCTGATTGGCCTGGGTGTTTCAGTTACCTGGGTTTACAGTACGGTTGCTTTATTGTTTCCGACTATTTTCCCACCACTTATGCAAAGAGCAGATGGACTGGTGTCGGTTTATTTTGAAGCTGCAGCGGTTATTATTGCGTTAGTCCTTATGGGACAGGTACTGGAATTACGCGCTCGCAGTCAGACCAATGCGGCAATAAAAATGTTGTTGGGGCTGGCACCAAATACCGCACGTATTGTTCGCGACGATGGTAGCGAGGAAGATATTCCGCTGGAACAGGTAAAGGTTGGTGATGTATTGCGTATCAGACCCGGCGAGAAAGTTCCGGTGGATGGTTCTGTCACCGACGGTAGTAGTTCGATTGATGAGTCGATGGTGACAGGTGAGGCAATTCCTGTTGCTAAAAATGAAGGAGAACGTGTTATCGGTGCCACGGTAAATGGTACTGGCAGCCTGCTAATGCGTGCAGAAAAAGTTGGTTCAGACACCTTGCTGTCTCAAATTGTACACATGGTGAGTGAAGCACAACGCTCGCGTGCACCCATTCAGCATCTGGCTGATGTGGTTGCCGGTTATTTTGTTCCCGCAGTAGTAGGTGCGGCCATTATTGCTTTTTTTGTCTGGTGGTTAGTCGGCCCTGAGCCACGCCTTGCTCATGCTGTGGTCAATGCGGTTGCGGTTTTAATTATTGCCTGCCCGTGTGCCTTAGGTCTGGCAACACCGATGTCTATTATGGTAGGGACAGGCAAGGGTGCCACCATGGGCGTGTTAATAAAAAATGCGGAAGCGCTGGAAACACTGGAAAAAGTCAATGTTCTGGTGGTGGATAAAACGGGTACTGTAACGGAAGGTAAACCCAGACTTGAATCGGTTATAACGACATCCGGATTTGATGATAATGATGTATTGCGTCTGGCAGCGAGTCTTGAACGTGCCAGTGAACATCCACTTGCTGAGGCAATTGTTAAAGGTGCTGAGGAGAGTGGCATCAAGTTATCGACCACACTGGATTTTGCCTCGGTAACCGGAAAAGGGGTAACCGGTTCAGTGGAGGGGCATCGAGTGGCATTGGGTAATATTAAATTATTACAGGATTTAGATATTGATGCTGGTAAATTACCCGAACAGGCAGATATGCGGCGTGCAGGCGGGCAAACGGTTATGTTTATTGCCATTGACGGTAAAGCGGCTGGTCTGGTTGGTGTCGCTGACCCGATTAAGAAAACATCGAAGCAGGCAATTGAGGATCTGCATAAGGCAGGTATTCATGTTGTCATGTTAACCGGTGACAGTAAGACAACGGCCAAAGCCGTTGCACAGAAATTAAATATTGATCGGGTTGAAGGTGAAGTGTTACCGGATGAAAAAGCCAGTATCGTAAAACAGCTACAGGCAGAGGGAAATGTTGTTGCAATGGCGGGAGATGGTATCAATGATGCCCCGGCACTGGCACAATCCCACGTTGGTATTGCAATGGGTACGGGAACGGATGTTGCAATGGAAAGTGCCGGTGTTACCCTGGTTAAAGGGGATCTGCGGGGTATTGTTCGCGCAATGCGACTTAGTCATGCGGTAATGAATAATATTCGACAGAACCTGTTTTTTGCCTTTATCTACAACTCACTGGGTGTTCCGGTCGCAGCCGGCGTGCTTTATCCGGTATTTGGTTTATTACTGTCACCAATGATTGCCGCCGCTGCCATGAGCTTTAGTTCGGTATCGGTAATTACCAATTCACTACGGCTGAGAAAGCTGAAGTTGTAGCCGGATATTTTGTTCCCAGCACTTATAATAACCCTGCTATTACCCGCCTGCTTATCATGGGTGCTTGCCCTCCTGTGTTTAAAAATTCTGGATTTCAATCCCGGAATCTCAATTATGACACGCAGACTTGTTCAGATGTTCCTTAAAAAAATATTAGTCTAATAGCCACCATTTTAACTGAGGTATTAGTAATGAAGTTTCGTAAAATAACAGCAATTATCCGCCCCAATTTACTTGAGGCTGTTGAAGAATGCCTGAGAAAACTAAATGTTCCGGGCGTCAGCATTACCAACGTTAAAGGTTATGGTGAGTATATAAATTCTTTTCGGCCAGACTGGATGTGTCAGCATATTCGTATTGAGGTTTTTGTTGGTATCCAACAGGCAGAGCTTGTTGCAAAAACTATCATGGACGCAGCACATACCGGGCTTGAAGGCGATGGTATTGTTGCAGTACTACCTGTGGAAACTGTGTATCATATTCGGACAAAGGAAAAGTGCCAATATGATGTATGTTAGGGCATCCCGTTCCAGCCGCAAGTGTATCAGGCGCGGTGATCCGGCAGTGAAGTTTCCCCGCATTTTCCTTTCGCTCCTGTCTCGTACAAAGATCTCATTGTATCTTTTCACCATTAAATGTTATAACTGTCAGTCAATAAAGTCAGCCAGCAAATCTTTTCAATCTGTTTTTCTATGGATATTCAAATCTTACTGCGGGAAATTATACCGTTTGTATCACAATATGGGTTAATCATTGTATTTATTGGTGCGCTGCTGGAAGGGGAAACGATTATTCTGCTGGCGGGAATTCTTTGCCACCGTGCTATATTGCCCTTTGACGGAGCGATTGTCGTTGCCGCCCTTGGTGCCTTTACAGGGGATCAGCTATGGTTTTATCTGGGGCGCCGTTATGGGTGGCGGGTCATTACACGATTTACGAATCTGGCGAAACACGAAGATAACGTTCGGCTCTGGTTAAAAAAGAAGTCTGATGCGATTGCATTTGGTTCACGTTTTGTCTATGGAACCCGCACGGTTGCACCCGTATTACTGGGTATTTACGATTACCCTGCATTGCGCTTTGCAATAATCAATAGTATTAGTGCCAGTGTGTGGGCAATAGCGGGAATTGGTATCGGATATATGCTAGGGACTGGAGCCGAAAAGATATTTGGTCGTATTGATTATATAGAAGAACTGATGCTACTGGTTATTCTTATTATGCTGGTGTGGTGGTGGTATCGATACAGGAAAGAAAACCGCCATTCTGGTAAGAGTTGATAATATGTTTCATACCGCAGAGACGATAAATTTTATCTGGCCATGGTTGTTTCATCTTGCTTCCATTATTGGTGTGTTGTTAGCATTGTTGCTGATTTCTCAGGTTTTACGTAGTCCCCGTACGCCTTCCGTCACCCTGGGATGGCTTACTGTTATTATTCTTTTACCCATTATTGGCATTCCTCTTTACCTGGCTTTAGGTGCACGTAAATTTAAAACACGAATTAATAGTAAAGGTAAAATTCGCCTGCCTGATACCGATGACACACATAATCATCCCGTGCATTCCCTGCTGGTTTCACTTGGTATTCCTTCTTCTAATAAGAACAATCTGGTTCATTTTCATCGCGATGGTCGTGTTGCCTGGGAGGAGTTAACCGCTCTACTTGAGGGGGCACAAAAAAGTATTGATATTGCTATTTATATTCTTGGCGATGACTACATTGGTCTGCAGATATTATCCATTCTGGAACAAAAAGTTTCTCAGGGAATAAAAGTAAGGTTACTTCTGGATGGTGTTGGCTCTTTTAAACTGCCAGGGAAGCGTCTGCGACCACTACAACAGCAGGGGGGTGAAGTTGCCTGGTTTATTCCTGTTATTCATCGGCCGTTGAGAGGGCGGACGAATTTACGCAATCACCGGAAAATAGTTATTGTTGATGAGAAAAAAGTATTTACCGGGGGGCGTAATTTTTCTATGAAATATCTTGGTCCGGATTGCCCGCAAAACTGCTGGATTGATCTGAGCTTTATCCAGCAGGGACCGGTAGTTTCGACTTATAGCGTTATTTTTGAAGCAGACTGGAGCTTTGCTGCCCACACGACTGCTGTCCATAAAAAAAACACGCACAGCATAGAAGTTGTCGGCAGTAGCCGTGTGCAGGCAATTCCCTCCGGGCCGGATGTTGCCGATGACCCGATCTATGCGGCAATACTTACCGCCTGTTATGAAGCGCGACACCGTATACTTATCGCCACGCCTTATTATGTTCCCGATAGCGGGATACAGGAAGCATTAAAACTTGCTGCATTACGTGGTGTTGAAGTGGATTTGATTTTACCTGCCAAATCCAATCATCCGCTTGCAGATATTGCCCGTAATCGGTACTTACGTGAGTTGTCCGGTGTGGGTGTACGGATATGGTGGCTTTCTGGCACCATGCTTCATGCCAAAGCAATGGTGATTGATACAAGTTTCGCTATGGCCGGTTCGGCTAATCTGGATATCCGCAGTCTGTTTTTAAACTGTGAAATAATGAGCTGTTTTTACAGCGTGGAAGATATTAACTGGCTAATTAACTGGTTCGAGAAACTATGTGAAGCTTCAAATCGCCATTACCCCCAGCCCGCCGGTAGCATCAGAGAGATGATTGAAGGCTTGACCTTGCTGACAATTTATCAGTTGTAGGTTCTTTAATTATTTATGCCTTCTTCAACTGGCAGACCGGCTATTTTCCACTCGGGGAAACCATCTTCCATACGTCGGGCCGTTATGCCCTTATCACGTAAACGTGCAACGGCATCAAAGGCTAGTACACAATGCGGACCACGACAATAGGCAACAATATCCTGATTGATATCCAGTGCTGCCAGTTTTTGTTCAAGCTCAGGTAAAGGAATGTTTACTGCGCCGGGTATATGTCCCGCTGCAAATTCTTCTGGTGGTCGAACATCGAGTACCGTAACCAGCCCGTCACGTACACGCTCGAGTAATTCTAACCGTGGTACCGGTTCAAGATTATCTTTTACGGTTAGATAGGTATTGACCAGATGCTGTACATCGGTAACGTGACGACCTGCCACCTGGCGTAATGCCTCAAGTAAATTGATGACATCATCACCGCTAATACGGTAATAAACCTTTAAACCCTGTTTACGGCAGCTAACCAGACCCGCATGGCGAAGCTGTTGCAGATGCTGTGAGGTATTGGCAACGGTCAACCCGGCAACTTTACTGAGTTGTTCAACACTGCGTTCACTCTGCGCCAGAAACTCCAGTATTTCCAGTCGGTTACCGTTACTAATTGCTTTGCCCACGCGAGCAAACTGGGTAAATAAATCCTGTTTAAAACTATTTTTACTTGACATTGTACTGGTTTCGGTTATTCTATTAATCAACTAATTACTTGAATAGTATATTAGTGTAATCGAATTATAGCATAATACAGGAATATCGTGCTTGCTTGTTCAGAGGTACCCTGGGAGCCTGTCCGAGAATGGGTCAGGAAATATTATTACCGGAGGAATGATGAATATTAGTAAATTTGTTATGCATAATGAAGTTTTGATACGGTTGAGTTTTTTTCTTGGCGTTTTTGTAGTGATGGCTATCTGGGAGCTGGTAATGCCGCGGCGTGTCTTAACGGTTTCTAAAGTTGTACGTTGGACGAGCAATCTTGGGCTGGTTTTTCTTAATAGTGTTATTTTGCGTTTACTGTTTCCCGCTGCGGCTGTAGGCGTGGCTGTATTTGCCAACGAGCAGGGTTGGGGATTGCTAAATTATTATGAGCTATCACCACTGGCTGCAATTATTATTTCCGTGGTTGTCATGGACTTTATTATCTACCTGCAACATGTGATGGTACATGCGCTGCCAGTTTTGTGGCGAATACATCGGGTGCATCATGCAGATCTGGATTACGATGTTACTACCGGTGCACGTTTTCATCCCATTGAAATTATTCTTTCCATGTTAATCAAATTTGCCACTATTCTATTACTTGGTCCACCGGTAGTTGGCGTGGTTATTTTTGAGGTGATGTTAAATGCCACTGCGATGTTTAATCACGGTAACGTTCGTCTTAATCCTGTTATTGATAAATGGTTGCGTCTGGTTTTAGTAACGCCTGATATGCACCGTGTCCATCATTCGGTGGAAGACGATGAAACCAACAGTAATTTCGGTTTCAGTCTGCCGTGGTGGGATCGCCTGTTTGGTACTTACCGTGCTCAACCCCGTGCGGGTCATGAAAATATGACTATCGGTATTCACTCTTTTCGGGAACCAAAAATGGCATCATGGCTCAGCGGTATGCTGATAATACCCTTTATAGGAAAACTGTCCGGTTACGTGATTAATCGCAGAGAGTGGGTTGATATAAAAGAGAACAATAATGAAAAATAAGTTATGGAAAATTTTGCTACTGGTATTTATTGTTATAGGAATAACGCTGGTTATAAGCTACCGTGACCAGCTAAATGCAACAGTAATACAAAACTGGATTAAAGAAGCCGGTGATGCAGCACCACTGCTGTTTATGCTGATTTATATTATTGGTACGGTATTTTTCTTTCCGGGTACGATTCTTACCTTACTTGGTGGTGCTTTATTCGGCCCCTTACTGGGTACATTTTTCAACCTGACCGCGGCAACCATTGGTTCTATGTTGTCTTTTTTAATTGCCCGTTACCTGGCTTCTGACTGGGTAGAAAAGAAAGCAGGTGGAAGATTAAAACGGTTAATCAATGGGGTTGAAAGTGAAGGCTGGCGATTTATTGCTTTTACCCGCCTGGTTCCCCTGTTCCCGTTTAATTTATTGAATTATGCGCTGGGTCTGACAAAAATAAAATTCAACCAATATAGCCTTGCTACTTTTATCTGTATGTTTCCCGGTGCATTTGCCTATACCTATCTGGGTTACATCGGCAAGGAAGCCGCAACGGGTGGTGAAGGCATAATTCAAAAAGCCATGGTGGCCCTGGCCCTGCTGGCTCTGGTTGCCTTTCTTCCGCGGATAATCGGCAGCATACGTAAAGGTTCAATGCTAACTGCCGATAATTTGAAACAACGGCTGGATAATGGCAATGATTTTTTACTGCTGGATGTACGACTACCTGAAGACTATCACGGTGAACAGGGACATATTGCAGGCGCAACCCTGATACCACTGGAACAACTGGAAAACCGGCTGGATGAAATCAGTGATTATATAGAAAAACCAATAGTTACCATCTGTCGCACCGAACGCAAATCATCAAAGGCAGCGCTGTTACTGGTAGAAAAAGGTTTTGCCGATGTGCATGTAGTAAAAACAGGTATGACCGGCTGGTTGAAAAATGATTATCCCGTCGAGAAATAAACCATCTTTAATCAGGAGGAAAAATTATGTCTACGGTTACTATTGTAATTCAAAATGCACCCTATAAATCGGATAATAAAGCCTGGCACGCCCTACGCTTTGCTGGTGCCGCACTGGTCGAGGATATGAATGTACGCCTTCACCTACTTGATAATGGCGTTGAAGTTGGCCATAAAAATCAGCAGATTCCAGAGGGCTTTGTGAATCTGGAAGAATTACTCAGAGAATTAATGGAGTATGGGCTCGAAGTTCGTGCCTGCGGTATGGCGCTGGATTATTGTGCCATTGATGAAGACGCAATGATTGATGGGATAGAACGTGGCTCCATGAAAGCACTCGCTGCCTGGGTAAAAACCAGCGATAGCGTAATGACATTTTAAGCTTTTTAGATAATGGGACAGGACACAACAATTATACCAGTACCAAAAAAGTATGAATACTAAAACTGTTGAGCAGGCATTTTATCATAATGCAAGAAATACAGGTGCTACCCATCAGGATTTGATGCCGGCAAGGTATAGTCTGCTGGTTCAGTTTTTTAGCATTGCAGCATTTACCCTGGCTTTTGTTGGCTGGTTAAATGAAACCTGGCTGTTCTGGTTTGAAAACCCTATCTGGCTTAACCGTTATACCGAATACGCTATTATTCTTGGTTTTGGTATCTGGCGCATCTTTGCTGAAAAAAACAGCTACACTCGCAGGCGTTTAATGATTCTGGTGTTTATGGTCACTGCATTCTGGTGGCTTACACCGTGGTTGTATCCGGTTGATGAACCCTACGTAGGTTTCCTCTGGGGACAACCTGTTTTCCCTGCCTTGCATGTACCGGGTACCATTACTTTCTTTTTAGTCCTTGCTGCGGTTCTTCTTTTTGGTCGACGTATTATCTGTGGCTTTAACTGCCCCTGTGTGGGCATACGTGAAACCGTCGGTTTTCCTTTTCGAGACAGAACTCTGCGCTCGAAATGGACCTGGCATTTACGTCATAGTAAATGGTTATTCTTCGGCTATTATGTTGGCATTATGGTAGTGACTCAGTTTCCACCTAATTCATGGACGATGAGTTTTGTTGGTGGTTTTTATCTTATGGTTGCCTTTACGTATTTTGGTAGTTTTTTTATTGCCCCTGTTGTTGGTAATCGTTTTTATTGTCGTTATCTGTGTCCTTATGGTGCAACCTTTGGTCTGCTTAATCATGTCGGTTTTTACGGTATCAATATGGATAATGAAAAATGCATAGACTGTTTACGTTGTGAACAGGTTTGTGACATGGGTATCCCGGTATGGGAACAGGGTAGAGAAAGTGGTCGTATTACCGCTCTGGAAGATTGTATGGGGTGTGCGCGATGCGTGGTGTCCTGTCCGACCGATGCGCTCGAAATCAAAGATGTGCGTAATGTATTTAGAAAATCTCTGGTACAGAATGGCAGTTATTTATTGAAACGTAATCCGCTACTGGATACAGGCCGTGAGGATGCAAATAGCCGTTCATCATCTGAACGTGTGACCGACTGGTCCGAAATTTTTACAAAACCTGCGCTGTTAACGATTCAGCAGCAGGCCAGTCGCTGTCTTGATTGCGGTCTGCCAGGATGTGGCAATGCCTGCCCATTGCATAATCGCATACCGGAATGGCTGGAACAGGTGGCTGCTGGTAATATGCAACAGGCAGCAGAGATTGCACAAAGCACCAGTAATCTACCGGAAATATGCGGCAGTGTGTGCCCGCAATATCGTTTATGTGAAGGTGCCTGCACCAAATCAAAAGAGCCGGGTGGTGCAGTAACTATTGGTGTTATTGAGCGTTATCTGGTGGATAGTGTACTGGAGAAAAATAGACTGAATAACGACTGGAAGTCAAGCCGACGATCTAACAGCAGGAGTAAACCTGTGGCGGTAATAGGTGCCGGACCGGCAGGCCTTGCCTGTGCGGATGAACTCAATAAGGCGGGCTATGAGGTTACAGTATTTGACAAAGATAAAAAGATCGGCGGTTTAATACAAACCGGTGTGCCATCATTTAAACTTGATAAAGCCTTACTGCTACGTCGCCAGAGGATATTGCAACAACAGGGTATAACATTTCAGTTGGGAGCAGAAGTTGATGAGTCAATGTTGCAAAAATTGACTAAGAATAAGGATGCAGTTTTTCTTGGTACCGGTGCACAGACTTCACGAGATTTACAATTACCAGGCCAGCATCTTGCAGGGATCACCGATGCACTGAGTTATTTACGACAGGTCAATTTACAACAGGTCAATTTACAGCAGGTCAATTTACAGCAG
>CAYXNL010000005.1:0-4724 GCA_964466455.1 uncultured Thiotrichaceae bacterium | reverse complement strand
CAGGTCAATTTACAGCAGGTCAATTTACAGCAGACCAATCAATATAAAAATAGCGATAATATGGAAGGGAAACGTGTGCTGGTGATAGGTGGTGGAGATAGCGCGATAGATTGTGCCCGCTCAGCCATTCGTCAGCGTGCTGCAAAAGTTACCATTGTTTATCGGGGTAATGAACAGGCAATGCGTGCTACACCTAAAGAGAAACAGGCCGCCTGGGAAGAAGGGGTACAGTTGCGACTGGAATATGCACCGATACAGATTCTGGGTGAAAAACATGTTACTGGTGTGCGCTTTGATAAGGTTGTCAGCGGACAGGAAACCATTAACTGTGATGTTGTTATTTTTGCAATCGGTCAGGTGAACAGCCCGCAAATATGGATGAAATCATTGGGCATAAAAACCGACCAGCGTGGCCTTATTATTGTCGATAAGAATGGTCGAACTTCAAATCCGAAAATCTATGCCGGTGGTGATAATACACTAGGCCCCGATCTGGTGGTAACCGCCATTGTGGCTGGTCGCTGTGCAGCGGAAGGGATTAAAAAAAATATTACCTCAGGGTTTCTTTTTAAATGAACAAAAAATTCCCCCGTTATCTTTTTATCCCATTAATTATTGTGCTGATTTCTATTCCGGCGGGATTTTTTTATGTTAACTGGAGTGAAAGTGGTCGGGGTGCCGGGCTTTATTCCAGAAAATGGTTGCCACAGGCCATTTTTGCCTACTGGGATCCGAAAGATTTTTACCAGTCGGTTGATGATGTGGTTGGTGTGTTCAAAGGTAAGCAATGTGTGAACTGTCATCAGGGCGTAACACCCGGTATAGTGAAAGACTGGCGTAAAAGCAAACATGCTAAACCGACAAATGGCCATTCAGTTGTTTATTGTTCTTCCTGCCATGGTCATAATCACCAGAAATTGCATTTACCAACTCCCGACGTTTGCGGTGGCTGTCATAAAAAACAACATCGACAATTTACTGATGAAAGACGTTACGGCTTTCCCAGCCACTCTCTGGCACTGCAAAGGGCGTTAGATGCCAAACATTTTGTTGATAAACCCAAAGCAGAAGTTACGGCCTGTCTGCAATGCCATTCGGTAGCAAGCAAGTGCGATTCCTGTCATACCCGGCATGTCTTCAGCGTTGCAGAAGCGCGCCGCCCGGAGGCCTGTATCACCTGTCATAGTGGTACACCACACCCAGATGATGAAACCTATTTCCATTCGAAACATGGAAAAATCTACCTTGCCGAGGGTAAAAACTGGGACTGGACTAAACCACTTAAAAAAGGTAACTATCCGGTACCAACCTGCGCCTACTGCCATATGGACAGGGGCAAACATCAGGTGGCCAATAAATCTATCTGGAAATTTGGTCTTAAAGAAATTAATCCACTAACATCAGCGAATCAAATAAAGCGTAAACAATGGATTAAGTTATGCACTGACTGTCACAAAAAGAAATGGTCAGCAGAGCAACTTAAAAAACTGGATAAAGAAAGAAAAGTAGCCTGGAAGAAATTATATAAAGCGGAAGATATTCTGAAGGGTTTACGATCAGATAATTTACTTTATCCTTCAGCAAAACAACGGCCACCTTATCCTACAGATGGTAATGATCTTATCCAGTATGCACATATTGGTTTTTATGAAGGACAGGCATCAGCTTTCTATAATGTTTCAGCCATAGAACGTGATTATTTTAAAATGTGGTATTTCGATAATTTAACCGCATATAAAGGTGCCGCGCATGGTGATATATCCTTTGTTAATAAAGGCCATAAGGAGATGGATGAAAGCCTTGATAAAATTGAACATGAAGCAAAAGAACTACGCAGTGTGGGTAAAATAGAAAAAAATACTGGCCGGAAAAGTCATCCTGAAAAAATATGGATGAATGGTGAATATACACGCTATAACAGAGAGAATAACTGATGTACCGGTGTTTAAAAAGAGTACTATTTAACAGACTGTGTTACATTATTTATTTAACTATGATAACGGCGAATATTTTTGCTGCTGAAAATATTCCCTCAGATACAACTATTCTGAAAAATTCTGCCTGTATCCAGTGTCATGAAAAGCAAAATAGCGCATTGATTAAAAGTTGGAAAAAAAGTATTCATGCAAAAACCAGTCCTGTTGTTAATTGTGTTAGCTGTCATGGCCGTTTACATAAGAACATGGCAGCTAAAGCGCGTCATGATGATACATGTATTGCCTGTCACGGTGGTAAAGAAGACCCGGTTGTACACAGTTATTCATTATCAAAGCACGGTATATTGATGCAGCTTGAAAAAGATACTTATGACTGGAATAAACCGAACATATTAGCGAATTATCGGGCGCCTGGCTGTAGTTATTGCCACATGCATCAGGGCAATCATAATGTAAGCAAAACGGTCAGAAAAGATATAATGAGTAATACGGGAGTAGAAAACGTCCATTATTATACCCGATCGGTCTGTCAGGATTGCCACTCACCCCGATATATTACCCGCCTGATGGAAAATGGTGATTCCATGCTGGAAATTGCTCGAAAAAAAGTTCGTGAAGCGAATGCGCTGATAAAGCAGGCAGAAAAAACATTCAGTAATAAGGAAATGGCACCAGCAGAAAAACAGTTTAAGATAATGCAACAGCATCTCAGAAACGTAGATATTGGTATTGGCCATCAGTCACCGGACTATCAATGGTGGTATGGTCAACCTGCACTGGATGGTGATCTGATTCGTATCAAGGACAGTATTAGTGAGTTATATCGTAATAAGCCATGATACAGATAACATGATACAGGTAACATGATACAGATAAGAAAAAAACACTATTTACTCTTTCTTCTGCTTGCATTTTTAGTATTTATTGGCTGGCGTTTTATTCGTCCATTAAATATATTTCTGGTAAGTAACCGTTTTGCCTGGCCGGTTGATACCTCAGCGCGTCCTGCAATACTTGGACAGTTAAAGGCACAACAGTGTGGTGCCTGCCATCCGGCTTTTTATAAAGAGTGGAAAACAACAATACACAGCCAGGCATGGACAGATCCCTATTTTCAGGCAGACTGGAAATTTGAAGGTTCACAGCCTAATTGCCGACTTTGCCATACTCCCCTTGACCGTCAGGAGCCACAGAAAGTTCTGGGCTATCGGGACACGGGAAAGTGGGATCCGATATTAAAGAAGAACCCCAATTTTGACAGCACGCTTCAGCACCAGGGGGTAACCTGTGCCGCCTGTCATTATCGTCATGGAAAAATAGTGGGCGTACTGGGTGGTACCCACGCCCCGCATCCGGTAAAAATACTCAAAGATCCAAATGAAATCTGTGTACGTTGTCATGTTGTAAAGGGTAAACGCTGGGATACCTTTTATCACTATCCACCCTGTGGAACGGTTGCGGAAATCCGCAGCACCCTGAAATCTACACAAACCAGCTCCAGTAAAAACGGTTCCAGTAAAACCAATGCCAGTAATGGTGTAAAACCTCCATCTGAAAAAATACCTGATAATATTCCTTCTATCACAGGGGAAATTGAGCAAACAGGGAATAGCGGTGAAACTTCTGCTGCTAGTTACCATGCACTCGGTTGTGTACAATGTCATATGCCGCTGATTAATCGCCCGCTTGTTGTGGGCGGTAAAGTGCGTATTACTCGGCAGCATTTATGGCGTGGCGGCCATGATCCGAGCATGGTTAAAAAAGCGTTGAGTATCACCTTTACTGAAGCTAAACCGGTTGCTGATAATGTAGGGAGTAGCCGAAAATTCATCCTGACAATAACGAATACCGGTGCAGAACATTATGTGCCGACTGGTTTGCCTAATCGCTATCTTTCTGTTTCCTTGCGTGTGCTGGGTAAACAGGGACAGGTGCTGGATGAACAACATGATACGATTAAACGTACACTGATGTGGCGACCCTTTATCGTTGATCTATGGGATACCCGATTACCCCGCTGGCAACCACGTCATTATGAAATAAAAGTTGCAGATAATAGTGCTGCATTAAAAGTAGAGGCGGTGGTAACGTATCATCTACTGGGCGAAGATCGACGTAAACGGATTAACTATAAAAATACGACACCTATTGACTATGAAGTATTTCATAAACAAATTTTGTTATCGGCGGGTAATACTGTTACTGAGCCTGCATACAAACATAAACAGGAAAAATAAATGAACACACGTGATCTGGTCATTATTGGCGGTGGAGCAGGCGGCCTGGTGGTTGCCAGTGTTGCCGCACAACTCGGTTTAAAGGTTACGCTAATTGAGAAGGAAGAAAAACTTGGAGGCGACTGTTTACACTACGGTTGTGTGCCCAGTAAAACATTAATTCAGGCTGCTAAAGTTGCTTCATTAATGCGTCGTGGCGAAGAGTTTGGTTTGCCTGCGGTTGAACCGGTTGTTGATCTTGCCAAAGTTAATGCGCATGTAAAGTCGGTGATTGAGCATATACAACCACATGATGATCCGCAGCGGTTTCGTGACTATGGCTGTGAGGTTATTTTTGGTACGGCTGAATTTATTGATCCGCACACTGTACGTGTTAATAATGAAATTATCAATGCTAAACGTTTTGTCATTGCTACGGGTTCACGGCCTTTTGTACCACCCATTGAAGGTCTACAGGAAGCCGGCTATCTGACCAATATAGAAATTTTTTCGCTGCAAACATTACCTGAACGTCTGCTTGTATTAGGCGGTGGTCCGATTGGTCTGGAAA
>CAYXNL010000004.1:58820-65450 GCA_964466455.1 uncultured Thiotrichaceae bacterium | reverse complement strand
AACAGACCACTTACCAGACTACCCGTTGCGCCACCGGCACCAAAGCTAAGGCTGGCATACAGAGCCTGCCCCCTGCCCTGATAGATGCCCCGAAAATACTGATGCACCAGCATAATACTTACCGCATGAAACATACCAAAACTGAACGCATGGAGTAACTGCGCAAAAAATAACACGGGCAGATACTGTGGGAAAAAGCCAATCAACAACCAGCGCAGGGCGGTTAATGCAAAGGTTATTAATAACAGGCTTCGGGCATTGCTCTGTTTATAAAATCGGGGCAGTAAAATAAAAACAATAACTTCTGCAATAACCCCAATCGCCCACATAAAACCAATAATACGCGAGCTATAGCCGTGGTTTTCAAGATAAATACTGTAAAATGTATAATACGGACCGTGACTTAACAACATTAAAAAACAGACCAGTAAAAACGCCCGCACACCCGGTTGCCGGATAACATGGCGTATGGATACCTGTTCATCATCTACCGACTCGCACTGTGACTCGGGAACAAACAGGCTGGATAGTAAAACACCAACCAGTAAAACTGACAGTGTGACGGCCAGCCAACTGATACTAGCCTGTGTAAAGACTTCACCCAGTAGCAGTACCGTAACAATAAACCCCAGCGACCCCCACAGGCGAATGCTGCTATATTGATGCACCGCTGAGCCAAGATGGTTAAGGGTGAGTGCTTCAAATTGTGGCAATGCTGCATTCCAGAAAAAACTGAAACTCGCCATCACCCAGACCAGCCACCAGAAATGGTGGCCAAAAAAAATAAAGCCGAACAATAGCGCGGCGAGCAGATTTGACCAGCGAATAATACGAATCGGGCAATGGCTATAGTCCGCCAGCCAGCCGATGAGATACGGGGCAACAATCTTTGTTGCAGGGATAATACCAAACAGAATGCCTATATCCAGCGCATCAAAACCGGCCTTTTTGAAATAAAGGGAAACATACGGAATGAGCGCACCGAGGGAGGCAAAATAAAAAAAATAAAACCCCGATAATCGCCAGTAGGGGGCAGTCTGTCTGCTCACCGGTTTTTCAGGTATGTGCGGCAATAACCGGGGTGGGCGATATTACATCGGCGCACTGGCCACGAAAACGCAGTAGATGGTCAAGCACTACAATAGCCAGCATGGCTTCACAAATTGGGGTTGCACGAATGGCGACACAGGGATCATGGCGACCGTGCGTAACCACATCGACCGGGCTACCTTCAAGATTCACCGTATCTCCTGATAAACGAATACTGGATGTGGGTTTAAATGCGGTATGCACAACTAGATCCTGCCCCGATGAAATGCCACCGAGCACCCCACCGGCATGATTGGTTTTAAACCCTGAGGGGGTTATTTCATCACGAAAATCGGTACCTTTTGCCTCGACACAACCAAAACCATCACCAATTTCTACGCCTTTAGCTGCGTTAATGCCCATCATGGCATGAGCCAGATCGGCATCAAGGCGATCAAACACCGGTTCACCGAGACCGGGTGGCAGGCCTTCGGCGACCACGGTAATTTTCCCACCCACGGAGTTACCTGCCTTACGCAGGGCATCCATATAGGCTTCCAGCTCGGGAATTAATGCACTATCCGCGCAAAAAAACGCATTTTTATTAATTTCATCTCTGTCTTGCAGCGGCATAATAATCGGCCCAAGCTGAGACATATAACCATAAATAGAAATGGCATAATGATTGGCCAGGTATTTTTTAGCAATCCCACCGGCCGCTACACGCATGGCCGTTTCACGTGCCGAAGAACGCCCGCCACCACGGTAATCACGAAAACCATATTTTTGCTGATAGGTATAATCGGCATGGCCGGGGCGGAAGCGATCCATAATATTGCCGTAATCTTTAGACCGCTGATCGGTATTTTCAATAAATAGACCAATACTGGTGCCGGTGGTTTTGCCTTCAAATACGCCGGAAATAATTTTTACTCTGTCATCTTCATGGCGCTGTGTGGTATGGCGTGAAGTGCCCGGTTTACGCCGGTCGAGATCATACTGTAAATCTTCCTCACACAGTTTCAGCCCCGGCGGACAGCCATCTACAATACCCAGCAGACCCGGGCCATGTGATTCACCTGCGGTGGTAACACTAAACAGTTTTCCGATGGTATTTCCCGACATAATAATGCTTCTTTATTGTTAAGGTGGGACCTATGCATGATAGTACTAAGGAGAACGGTAGTGTTATGCGTTCCTGTTTCGTGCAAAGGTTTTCTATATCTGGTTAAATATATCCTGATACTGATCCAGTTGTTCGGCGGTGAGTAAAAAAACACCTTGCCCACCATAATCAAAATCCAGCCAGCAAAATGCAACCTGTGGGAATAACTGCTCCAGCTCTGCCTGTGAATAACCGACTTCCACTACAAGAATACCATTATCCGATAAAAACTTTCCTGCCTGTTTCAATATGGGGAGAACCAGATCCATGCCCGTTTCACCTGCCTGCAATGCCATTGTCGGCTCATGCTCAAATTCCGCAGCCAGTGTTTGCATTTCCTGGGTGGAAACATACGGCGGATTCGTTACGATAATATCAAATTTCTGCGGCGCAATAGCCTGAAACAGATCCGATTTAATCAATTGCAGACGTTCCTCAAGGGCATGGTTTTCCCGGTTAATCCGGGCAACGGCCAGTGCCTCCGATGAATAATCACTGGCAACGACTTTACAGTGATCAAAAGCCTCTGCACAGGCAATGGCAATACAGCCGCTACCGGTACATAAATCCAGAATAGTATGTACATTTTCTGCCGCGACCCAGGGAGAAAACTGCTGTTCTATCAACTCAGCAATGGGCGAGCGGGGAATTAAAACACGCTCATCCACATAAAAACATAATCCTGCAAACCAGGCTTCATTAGTAATATAGGCAGCAGGCAAACGTTCTTCAATACGTTGTTGAAACAAATCCAGCACATCCAGACGCTCTTCCATCGTCAGGACACAATCAAAATACGCTGTGCTGAAATCGGGTGGTAAGTGTAAAGCACATAGACACAGATAAGCCGCTTCATCCAGCGCATTCGGCATTCCCTGGGTAAAACTGAGATCGGCAGCATTAAACTGGCTGGTGCCCCAGCGGATTAAATCCCGTAACGTGGATAAATCTTTGGCCGTTTCACGTTTATTTATCATAGTTACCTGCCTGTGCATCATAGTGATATTCTACAGGGAGAATCGGGTAACAGCTTCAGTCTGTGTGAATATTTATCTTTCCTGCCATCCATCCACACTTTATAATACCCGGAAAATCCTTTGTCCCACCCACCCTGTTAATCGCCCCATAGTCAATGAACACATCAATCAAAGAAAAATTACTGGCTCTACCTTTTTATATATTACCGCATCATGCTATTTCCCGGCTGATGTTTATGGGTGCGCGAATTCGCTATGACCCGCTGAAAAATTTTATTATTCGTCACTATGTCCGTTTAAATCCGGTAAAAATGCAGGAAGCGATTGAAGAGGATATGTATGCTTATGAACATCTCAATGCTTTTTTTACACGCGCATTAAAACCTGAATGCAGGCCCCTTGATAAAGATGATAATAACTGGGTTATACCGGTAGATGGCGCTGTCAGTCAGTCACAGGCTATTACCGCAGGGAAAGTTTTCCAGGCCAAAGGGATCGACTACGATCTATTAACTCTGCTTGGTGGCGACAAAGAACTTGAACAGATTTTCCACCGAGGAAATTTTGCAACGCTGTATCTGTCGCCACGTGATTACCACCGCATACACATGCCGGTCACCGGTACACTGAAAAAAATGATCTACATACCAGGGCGATTATTCAGTGTGGCAGCTTTTACCGTAAACACCATACCCGGTCTGTTTGCCAGAAACGAGCGTTGCGTGTGTTACTTTGAAACAGAGGACGGGCCCATGGTTATGATACTGGTGGGTGCTATTAATGTTTCAGCGATGGAGACTGTGTGGCACGATGGCATTATCCGTGCTCACAATAACGCTATTACCTGCTTTGATTATTCAGATAAAAATATTACTTTGCAACGGGGTGAAGAAATGGGTCGATTTAATCTTGGCTCAACCGTAATTGTTTTAACAGACAATCAAGTGCAGTTCGATGCCACTATACAGCCCGGTAAGGAGGTCAAGCTTGGCCGAGTCCTTGCCAGAAAAGCCGTGTCGCAAAAAGAGCTGGCTTAACTATTTACTGTCTTTAAGGGTTCAACGGCTCCAGCTTCCTTTTCTACACTACCCACGGCTGGTTTCTCGTCCATACCCGATGGGCGTGTGTAACGATCATTCATTGCCTGCACGAACTCACTGGCATCAGATATTACATCACGCAGAACCTGCCTCGATCGCATTGACCAGCCAGCAGGAAGTGGACGAAAAATACTGCGTAAAAAATGCGTATTTTTCAAAAAAGCCTTACGCACATTACCAGCAACCGTTTTTGATGGTAACTTTGATGCAATACGCCGCGCTGCAAATTTACGCGCGTTAAAATGCACCCCCAGTACCACGGTAACAATCACTACCGCTTTTATTACCGAGGTAATATTTGCATTTGTAAAATCCATGGAAAACAGCCCCCACGGATTCACCCACTGACCAAGTACAAACAAAATAGTCAGTAACAGTCCAAAAACAATAGCGTCAATTGTCAGTACCAGCCGCATCCATTTACCCATGGCTTCCTTCACAACAGGAATAACCTGCTGTCCGATATCTTCAGCAATATTTTGCAGTGCGCCGATAATACGGTAGGAACGCTCGACTTCCACCTGATGAATACGCTCAATAATGGCAGCTATATCGTGATCGCATTTTGATTCGAAACGTTTACGGACATTTTCATCCTCAATGGGGATGGCAATCTGCCTGTTATAAATGGTATAAAAACGTCCGGCAGTCAATCCCTCAGCAGCCAGCGCCCGTTGCCAGGCAGCAACTACCGCTTCCGGGTTATCCTCCTGTCCGGCCGTATCAATCTGATTGAGAATATAAAGAAATTTTTCCGAGTCATTCCGGGCAATCGTTTTCCCTACCAGATGATCCAGTGTGTCTTTCATTGCTCCCGGTTCAGGATGTCGTGCATCAAAAAACACCAGCACTAAATCAGACAGATCGAGAATATGATCGGTCAGACGCAAAATGGCATTACGCTGTTCATCTGCATCAAAGCCGGGGGAATCGATAAATATTTTTCCACTCAATTTATCCGAGTGGGATGTTTTCATCTGCAAATACGCATCAATACGTCGGCCTTCCCCGCTGGCAACTTTATCAATTTCATTACTCATCTGATAAAAAGGAAACCGTGGATCGGCATTTAATGCAATACCGGGTAATACCCGGTTTTCGGTGCCGTTACTATAGGTAATGACAGTAAATTTATCATCAACTGCCTGATTCCCTGTTAACTGTAATTTGTCACCGAGAAACGTATTAATAAACGATGACTTTCCGGCAGAAAATGTACCCAGTAATGCAACTAATGGCCACCACGGGATACCGGTTGCATAGGAATCATCCGTACCCAGCAAACCTGTTTTATAGGCGACGCCATCGAGTTTTTTAAACCGCAAAACCGTATCAAGCAGCAAAGGGTTCTCATTTTTAAGATGCGACTCAAGTTTTGTGAGGCGATCACGAATGGATTTATCTGGACGATTAAGCATTTTTACTGGTTACCTTTTACCTGAAATAACACGATGATCAACCAGGCCCGAATCATGACTTTCAGGTGATGGTGTTATTTTTTTATGTTTAACAGATTGCATCCGGTTAGTCCCTGTATTCTGATTAACGTTCATTACCGGGCTATTATTTTTATCTGATGTAGTATTATTAATAGCTGACTCGGCCGGAACCGTCTGTAACGGTGCACGGCGAATCCTCCGGGGCTGAACCTCCCAGGGTTGACGATAGGTTGGTGGCGGTGGTGGCGGCACAACATTAGTGTGCGAAGAAAATGGCATGACATCGTTCATCATACCAAATGGTCCACTTGATATCGTACGGTTCATTCCGCCCATATCCCGCTGCATACCATAAACAGAACGATTCATTTCATTCATGGTGCCAGTCATATTTGAAATATTCTGACTTAATGGCGTCAGGGTTTCCATCTGCCCTGACATGGCACTAACTTCACGCGACATACCCGAAATATTATTTGTCATATTATCCATGCTGCCTGTCATAATATCCATATCTTTACTCATTTTTGGCATTGCTTCCGAAACGATCACGGCCATACGTGTTACCGAATGTGACAGGGTGGAAATATCATGGGTTAAGCGATAAATCAGAAAAAAACCATAGCTGGCAAGCAGAACAAAAGCAAATAAAGAGGGATAAACTACCATTTCCCAACGCCTTGCACTCTGGTGAAAGGTAGTGGCCAGACGTTCCAGTGGATCAATAGCCGGATCGCTAACATAAGATTTCTGCAGGATTTTTTCCTGCGCACGTTTTTTTGCCACTGCTGCACGATGTTTTAATTCTTCCACGGATTTCCTGGATTTAACTGCGTCATTGGCCTTTTTTATTTCTGCAGCCGTTTTTCTCACTGTATCTTTCTTCACCTCATCTTTCTTCACTGCGTCTTTCTTCACCG